>DATGLK010000101.1 GCA_035294265.1 Candidatus Binataceae bacterium | reverse complement strand
GCGAATTCGGCAGTTTGGTCGAAGAAATTGCCGACGAGGAGCTGGACACGGAACCGGCCGAGGATTCCACACCAGATATTTCCTGGGAAGAGGGCCTGGGGCCCGACGGAGATTTGGAGGAGGAACCGGCGGCCGCCGCGCCGGCGGCCAAGAGCCGGCGACGTGGGCCGCGTCGCAGCCGTCTGCCGATCGAGCAGCAACTCAAGCGCAACCAGGAAATTATCGTTCAGATCGCCAAGGAACCGATCGGCACCAAAGGGCCTCGGCTGACCTCGTTTGTCTCCCTTCCGGGTCGCCATCTGGTGTACATGCCCACCACCAACCACCTGGGCATCTCGCGCCGGATCGAAAGCGCCGAGGAGCGCAATCGACTGCGCACTATCGTTACGGAAATGCGCCCGCCGCAGGGAGGATTCATCGTTCGCACCGCGTGCGAAGGGGTAAGCAAGCGGGAGATTCAGCAGGACATCGCCTTTCTCACCCGGTTGTGGGCGGACGTGGTCAAGCGCGCTGAATCGCAACCGCCAGCGACTCTGCTTAACGCTGATCTGGATTTGGCTTTGCGCGCCATCCGCGACCTCTTCTCAAGCGACGTCGAGCGGCTTTGGTGTGACCATCCACCTACCTTCGAGCGGTTAACCCAATTCGTGCAGCAATACATGCCGCGGCTGCGCTCGCGTTTGTCGGCCTACGAAGGGCCTGAGCCGATCTTCGATCATTTTGGAATCGAGCCGCAGCTCCAGCGCGCGTTGGAGCGCAAGGTTTGGCTGAAGTCGGGTGGCTACCTGGTTTTCGATCAGGCCGAAGCGCTGACCGCGATCGACGTCAACACCGGGCGCTTCGTGGGCAAGCGCAACCAGGAGGAGACCATCCTCAAGACCAATCTGGAAGCGGTCGAGGAGGTGGCCAATCAGCTGCGTCTGCGCAATATCGGCGGGATCATCATCGTGGACTTCATCGACATGACGAAGGAGGGTAATCGCAAGCGGGTCACCGAAGCGCTCTCCCACGCCCTCAAGCGCGACAAAGCACGTACTTCGATGCTCAAGATCTCCGAGCTTGGGCTGGTTCAGATGACCCGTAAGCGGACCCGCGACAGCCTAGAAGCGCTTTTGACCGAGCAATGCCCGCAGTGCGAAGGGCGGCGCGTGGTCAAGTCCATCCCGACCCTGACCGCCGACGTGCTGCGGGGGCTTCAACGCGAGGTCACTCGGCGCAATCATGGCGGGATGCTGCTGGTGCGGCTCAACCCCGACATCGCGCGCTATCTCTACGGTCCTGGCTTCCCTGCCCTGGAAGAGCTGGAGCAGCGCTTTGACGTGAAGATCGTGCTCAAGTCCAAGCAAGACCTGGAGCCGGGAGTATTCGAAGTCAGCCAGGCGCCAGCCGCCGCCTAGCGTAACGTCCCGCTGCACGGGCGACGGAAACACTACCGACTCGGCTCGCGCGCGCCGCTACGTTACGGCTCGCCGGGCTGTCGTGGAATTCCTCGCCTGTACTTCGCTTCGCTCCTAAGAAACTTGTGTCCAAGGCAATGCTACGTCGCTGCAAGTCAGGCTTATGGCGCAGCGCCGGCCAACGGCCGTCGCGCCAGTGGCCGAGGGCATGGTCCTTGGAGCTAAGCGGTGCGAGATAGGGTCTGGATGCGCCCGACTAGGCGCGGCCGGCGCACCGCTCGGTTGCTAGCTTGTCCACCCTAAAAACCATAGAAGGGACCCGAACCTCCCGGCGTGGTGGCGCCAGCAAAGCCCACGAAGACGTTGCGACCGAAGAAAAAAGGCAATCCCCAGTCGAATTGGCCGGCGAAAAAGGGTCCGCCCAAGTCGTCGAAGGCGCTGTTGCCGGTATTGAACAGATGTTGGGCGTTGGCGATATCGAAGTCCACCGTGCTGCTCTGCCCATTGACCCCCACCACCTGGGCGCTGAACGCCAGGGTACTGGGGGGGCAGAAAAAGCCCGGATCCGAGGGGCAGGTGCCAATCTGAGGGTCGGCGAAAAACAGCCCGTTGCTGCCGCTATCGACGACACTGGGGACGCTCGGGCCATTGAAAATAGTGCCGAAGTTACCAACGTTGTTGGTGGTGTAGACAGCGGCCGAGCCCAAGCCGTTATTGGAGCGGGTTCCGATCCCCATCAGCAATTGGCCGCTCACCCCCGCCGCGCCGTTGGCTCCCACCGCAGGCAATTGAAATTGGACGCCGTTGTTGTCTGTCGGCAAAAAGGCCACCGGATCAGCGGCGTCCTGCGAGGGAGCCTCGTCGATTTGCGTGCAACTGGCCTGCGCCGGACAGGTGAAGTAAAGCCCGGCGCCGCGATCGGTGGGAAAGACGCCCACCCCAAACACGCCGTTGACACCTGCGGTGGGGTCGCTGGGACCGCTCCACACCACTCCCCTACTGCTGCAACTGCTCGGGGCCGACGCGAAGGAACTGTCGGCCATGATCTGAACCGGCACGGTAACCGCGGGCTCGCCGCCCAAAATCACGTTCGCGCTCACCATCGGCCCCCACGCCACCACCCCGCTGGCAAAAGGGGCGCACTCGCCGATCGATATCCCGCCGTCGGTGATGGGCGGCAAACTGAGCGACACGGTTTGAGCGAATAGCCGGAGGCCGAAGGAGCCACTATCCAGCAGAATGCCAGAAATAGTCTGGCAACCGCCGGTGCTGCCCGGCGAGCAAATCGTAACCGAGGTGAAGGCGCGGTCGGCCGAGCGCACGCTGGGCACCGGACCGTTGTTGACCACCATCGCAATTGCGTTGGCAGCCAACACGGGAGTGGGTTGGGTGTTAGTGTTATTAGCTCCGGCGCCGCTCCCGCCCTGGCCGCACGCCGTCCAGACCACAGTCAGGCAGGCGCCCAACAGCGGCAGCACACCGCGCCTGTTCACTGAACCACCTCCGCGTCCACCCCCGCCGGAACCAGGCTGGGCACATAGGCGCGCCCCCTCAAATCGAGCATATGCCCTCCGGTTTGAATCACCAGATCCTGGACCTGAACTAGCGAATGGTGCAGTCCCAAAAACTGTTGGCGTAGGCCTTGTTGAAATTGGTTGAAGTAACTCCCCAACAGCACCGCTAGGTTGGGCGGCTGGGGACCGTTCCAAGCTACCCCAAAGACCATCCCATCGGGCGCCACATATTCTCGCACCGTGGTGCCTACCGCGGTTTGAAACTGGCTAACGCTGTATCCGGCCGCGCTTTGATGGGTAAACGCACCGCCAGGGCTGATGGATTGCCGATCCAGCGTCACCGAGTTCGAAGCTTGCCCCAACGTAGCGAACGCTGGCGCGGCTGCCAGCAATAGCGCCAGCGTAGCCAGGCCTCCTGTAGCCCACCATCGCGGGCGGCCAGCTCCATTCTCTCTACTCTTCGAGTCCATTCGACGAGCTTGTGCGACTCGCGGGCGCAATGCAAGTTTCCACGTGCGCAGCGCAATCGCGGGCCGAATGCGCGCAAGATCGCGCAGTGGAGCTTGAGAGTGCCTGATGGAGGATAATGAACTCGTATGAGACCCGCACTGCTTACAAGCGCAACTACCTATTAGCGTAGGCTCTTCTCGTTTGCTGCGATGACCAAGGCTTGAACGCAGGGTAGAAAATTTCTTCCATCCTTCGTTTGACAAGCTGCGCTTGCATTATGGTAAATATCCGCGCAACCAGCCGTCACCATCGCTTCAAGCACAACGGCGGATTGCAAGCTGGCGCGGGCCGTTTTAGTGTAACTGGGATACGAACGATACACGGTTATTTATTTCGAGTGCGTAGCGGGGAAATGGCGAGACACCGCGCGGTGGGCGATCGAAAGCTTTGTGGAGGAGACGATCGTCACGCTCGACTAAATGGCGAGCCCAACGACAGAGCCGCCGCAAACGGGTCCAGTGGTTTGCTACCCTCGCATACAAACCATCAACAGAACGGGCAACTAAAAGGGCTGGCTGGCCCAAATGGTCCGGAGCCCTAACGCGGACGCGCCCCGCGTACGTCGCGGCAGCGCATGACGGAGGCGAGCCTTGGCATCCGAGACGGAAAACAGAATGCGGGCCTTGAGCGCGGCGACCGGCGAACACAGCTGGCGCGAGTCGTTGCGGCGGGGATTGCCGCCCGGAGTGCTGGAGAAAATCGACGGCCATGCCGCCGAGGGCATGGGCGGGCTGGGTCGTTTCGTGCTGCGCTTTCGCCTACCTGTGGGTATCCTCCTGATCCTGATCAGTGCCTTCATGGTGTACGGGGTGACCAAGGTCCAGGTAGCGACCAACTTCGCCGATTTCTTTCCACGCAACCATCCCTATACCCAGCTCTACGAGAAGTACAAAGTCTTCGGTGGCGCGCAAACCCTGGTCGTGATGCTGGAGGCACGCCACGGTACCATCTTCACCATCCCCACCCTGAACAAGATCAGCGACATCACTTTTGACGTCAACAAGATGGATGGCGTCAATCACAACGAAGTATTCTCGCTCGGCTCCTTTCGCGAGGGCTATGCCGAAGCCGTCCCCGGCGGCATCGACATGCATCCCTACATGTATCCCAACCCGCCCGATACTCAGGCCGAAGTGGACGAACTGCGCAAGCAAGTCTTCATCCATCGCGGCGCGCTCAGTCATCTGATCAGCCGCGACGACAAGGCCACCCTCATCACCGCCTCCTTCAACGAAGAGCATATGAATTACAAGGAGCTCTTCGACGACGCCCAGGCGATCGCCAAGAAATATACCGACAAGGACACCAAGATCTATTTGGCCGGCGAGCCGATGGTGCGCGGCTACGGCTATCATTATCTGCCGGCAATCATGATCTGCTTCATTGCCGCCGTGTTGGCGATGATCGTGCTGTTGTACGTCAGCCTGGGCCATCGCAACATCTGGTGGGTACCGATCGTCACCGGCAGCCTGTCGGCCATCTGGGGCCTGGGGTTCGTGGGCTGGATGGGTTACAACTTCGACCCCGTCATGCTGGTCATACCCTTCAT
>DATGLK010000100.1 GCA_035294265.1 Candidatus Binataceae bacterium | reverse complement strand
CAAAATCCTCCATTGGCTGAAACGGCCGGGCGACCAGGTGCGGCCGGGCGAGCCGCTGGCGGAGGTGGAAACCGACAAGGCCGACATGGTGCTGGAGGCGTTCGAGGCCGGCGTGCTGCAGGAGCTGCGGCTGGCCGAGGGGCAGAGCGCCCCGGTGGGCGCGGTTATCGCCCTGCTCGGCGCTCCCGGCGAAGCCCCGGCTCCTTCCCCCACCGCGGCTTCACATGCGGCGCCAGCGCAGGCGCACGCCGCTCCCAAAGCGCCCGAGCCGATCCGACCGGCGCCGGCGCCCGAGCCTTCGCCTCGGCTGGCGGTCGTGCGCAAGCGCGAGGAGGAAGCGATAGCGCGCCCGGCGGCGCAGGCTGCGGCTGCGGAGCCCGAAGAAGAAGGCGGAGCGTATCCGATGGGCGCGCCAATTCCGGCGGCGCCCCCACCGCCCCGTACGCGGCAAGCGCAGAGTTCGAGCACGGCCTTGACTACAACCCATCGCGCGATGGTGCCGGCGCGCCGTCAACCCAGCGTCGAGAGCGACAAGCTCAAGGCCTCGCCTTTGGCCCGGCGCGCAGCGGAAGAGGCGGGGATCGATCTTGGACAGGTGCCAGGGACTGGACCGGAGGGGCGCATCACCAAGCGCGACGTGGACAATTTCCTGCGCGAGCAGCAAATGTTTCGCCAACGCCGCCTGGTTGCACCGCGCGAGGGGATGCCAGGGACGCGCGAGGAACTCTCCCAGATGCGGCGGATGATCGCGCAGCGCATGGCGGAGTCCAAGCGCGAGGTGCCACACTTCTATGTCACCATGGAAGTGGACATGGACGAAGCGGTGCGCTTCAAGAAGTCGCTGGAGGCCACCGAGCTGTTCGAAGAAGACATCACCTTCAACGACATCATCATCAAAGCCGCGGTGCTGGCGCTGGTGCGTCACCCGCGCATCAACGCCAGTTATGAGAATGACGGCATCCTGATCCATCCCAGCATCAACGTCGGGATGGCTGTAGCGGTCGAAGACGGGCTGATCGTGCCGGTGATCAAGGATTGCCAGCAGCTCACCCTGGCCGACATCAGCCGCGCCGCCCATCGCTTGGTGGGCAAAGCCGCCCAGGGCGGATTTACCAGCGAGGAGCTCTCGGGCGCCACTTTCACCATCTCCAACATGGGGATGCTGGGAATCGAGCATTTTTCGGCCGTGATCTATCCGCCCCAGGCAGCAATCTTGGCGGTCAGCACGATTCGCGAGCGCGCGGTGGTTCGCGAGCATCAGGTCGCAGTGGGAACCACCATGATGGTCACGGTTTCCTGCGACCATCGGATCGTGGACGGAGTGGTGGCGGGCCGCTTCTTGAAAGAACTGAAGCGGTTTTTGGAAAATCCAGCCAGCCTGTTGGTTTGAAACAAGGAGCGTTTGGTGGCCAACAACCGGTACGACTTGGTGGTGATTGGCTCGGGTCCTGGCGGCTATGTCGCCGCTATTCGCGCCGCGCAGCTCAAAATGAAGGTCTGCGTCATCGAGCGCGATCGTCCCGGCGGCGTCTGTCTCAACTGGGGCTGCATCCCCTCCAAGGCGCTGCTCAACTCGGCTGAGACGATGGAGTTGATCAAGGGCGCGGGCAAAGAGCACGGCATCACTACCGGTCCCCTGAGCTTCGATTTCAAGCGCGTGATTGCGCGTAGCCGCGAGGCCGCCGATAAACTCTCGCGTGGCGTGCGCTACCTTTTCCGCAAGAACAATATCGAGCTGATCGAGGCCGCCGCCACCGTAACCGGGCCCCATTCGGTCAGCCTGGCCCGGGTCGACGGCGCGCCGCCGCGGGTAAGCACGCTGGAGGGCGAAACCCTCCTTTTAGCTACCGGCTCGCGCGAGCGGCTGTTCCCGGGAATGGAAATCGGTGAAGGAGTTTTGACCAGCAAGGAAGCGCTGGTATACGACCAGTTGCCGCGCACCATCGTAGTGATCGGCGCGGGCGCGGTCGGTTTGGAATTCGCCTATTTCTATCAGGCCTTCGGCGCGCGGGTGACGGTGGTCGAATTGGAGCCCCAACTATTGCCCGGTTTCGATGCCGAAGTGGCGGAAGAACTGCGCCGCGCCTTCGTCAAACACGGGGTCGAGCTGCTGCTGCGCCACGGCTACAAAGCGATGACGCGCCACGGCGACCAGTGGCGCGTCATCCTGGATAACCAGGGCCAGTCGCGCGAGGTCGACGCGGAGGCGGTGTTGGTCGCGGTGGGCCGCCGTCCCAACAGCGACGGCTTGGGCCTGGAGCAGACCGGCGTGGAGATTGAGCGTGGCGGCTTCGTTCGTGTCGAAGACAGCTTTCGCACCACCTGCCCCAGCATTTATGCAATCGGCGACCTGATTCGGCCGCCGCTGTTAGCCCACAAGGCTTCGGCCGAGGGGGTCGCGGCGGTCGAGATCATAGCGGGGGTGCGCGCGCCGGGCTTCGATCTGCTCAACATTCCAGGATGCATCTATTGCCAGCCCGAGGTTGCTACCGTGGGGCTGAGCGAAGCCGAGGCACGTGCCCGCGGTCTGGAGGTGAAGGTCGGCAAGTTTCCCTTCCGCGCCAATGGCAAATCGGTCGCGATCAATCAGACCGAGGGATTCGTCAAGCTGGTTGCGGACAAAAAGTACGGCGAAGTGCTGGGATGCCAGATCATCGGCCATCACGCCACCGACCTGATCTCCGAAATCGTGCTGGGCCGCTCGCTGGAAACCACCACTTTGGAGGTCGGCCGCGCGGTGCATCCCCATCCTACGCTGTCGGAAAGTATCATGGAGGCGGCACTAGCAGTGGAGGGTGAAGCGATCAACTTCTAGCCGCCGGGCTTAAATAAAGTGAACGCGGATCAATTGGCGGTCGGATGGCTGGGCCGGGTGCCTTACGCCGAGGCTCTGGCCCTGCAGGAGGCGTTGGTAGCGGCACGCCAGCGCGATCTGATAGGCGACATGCTCCTGCTTCTGGAACATCCCCATGTCTATACCCTGGGCCGAGGAGCATCGGAGCACTATCTGCTGAGGCCAGCGCAAAGCGTGCCGATTTACCGCGTTTCGCGCGGCGGCGAGGTGACATATCACGGCCCAGGGCAACTGGTTGGCTATCCGATCCTAGCCCTGCAGGGGCGCCAGCGCGACGTCCATGCTTATCTGCGCGCCATCGAACAGGGGCTGATCGACGGACTGGCGCATTGGGCGATCGACGCCCGACGGCGAGAGGGCCTAACCGGAGTCTGGGTCGGTCAGCGTAAGGTCGCTTCGATTGGCGTGGGCATTCGGCGTTGGGTCACTCTGCACGGCTTCGCACTCAACGTCAGCACCGAGTTGAGCCGCTTCGACGCAATCGTGCCCTGCGGCATCCAGGGTTGCCAGATGACCTCGCTTCGCCAGGAGGGACATCCCGAAGTTGGGGTGGAAGAAGCGGCGCGGGTGATCGCACAAAGCCTGGGCGCGGTTTTGGGCCGCAATTGCCAGGCGCTGGCAGCCGATCGAATTTGGAGCTGGCGCGAGCGCGCGACCGTGGGAGGCATTGGCGATGGAGCGTAGGCATCCGGACTGGATCAAGGTGCGGGCGCCCAATTCACCCGAGTATTTCCGCACCAAGGCGCTGCTGGGTCAACTGCGCCTGCACTCGGTTTGCCAGGAGGCGGCCTGCCCCAATATCGGTGAGTGCTTTTCCCATCGCACCGCCACTTTCATGCTGATGGGCGACGTCTGTACCCGTAATTGCCCATACTGCGCGGTCGCTCATGGCAAGGTTCGCCCGCTCGATGAACACGAACCGCACCGCGTGGCGGAAGCCGCCGCGCGCCTAGGTTTGGTTCACGTCGTGGTGACCTCCGTGGATCGTGACGATTTGCCCGACGGCGGCGCGGCCCATTTCGCCGCCACCGCCGAAGCGATCAAGGCGCTCAGCCCGCAATCGCGGGTCGAGGTCTTGGTCCCTGATTTCAAGGGCGTACACCAAAGTATCGAGACCGTGGTTCGCGCCCCCGTGGACGTCTATAACCACAACGTCGAGACCGTGCCCAGCCTTTACCGCACCGCGCGTCCGGGCGGGATCTACGAACGCGCGCTCGACGTCCTGTGGCATGCCAAGCAGACCGCACGCCGCCTGGAGCGCGGCATGCTGACCAAGACCGGCATCATGCTGGGTTTGGGCGAAGCGCGCGAGGAACTGATGCATGTGTTGGCGGATCTGCGCAGGGTCGAGTGCGACATCCTGACTCTGGGCCAGTACTTGCGCCCAAGCCAGGATCATCTCGAAGTGGTCCGCTATGTTACGCCCCAGGAA
>DATGLK010000099.1 GCA_035294265.1 Candidatus Binataceae bacterium | reverse complement strand
ACCGCCCCGACCATCAGCGTGGTCAGCACCGAGAGTGCCCACACCTTTACGCGATGAGCTCTGGGGGGAGCGGTGAGGACGGTATAGATGACCGCGTTGAAAAAAACGATAAGGGCCGAGATGCCATAGACGCCGGTGAATTCGGCGAATTGAATCAAACTTAGATTGCGATAGGCCGTGTAGCCAAGCAGGTTCCAGGGAAAGCCGACGGGAAAGAAGCTGCGCAGCCATTCTGCCGCGGTCCAAGTAATCGGCAGCGTCAGCAGCCAGGGCAGGTGCAGGCGACGGTTAATAAAGGCTGCCACCGTCAGCGCGACGGTGGAATAAAGTGCCTCGACCAGCGCGAGCAACAGCATCGGTCCGATCGCTACCAGCAGTGAAGTGCCGGCAAAGCTGTGAAGTGGGATGACCGCCCAGTACAGACCGCCGATGAACAACGCCAGTCCCTGCACCAGCGAATAACCGAATACCCGCGGCAACGGCTGTCCCTCCAGCGCAAGGAAGAGCGGAATCAGCCCGATCCAGGCCAACAGGTTGAGGTCGAACTTGGGAAAGGCAAGCGCCAGCAACGCCCCGCTCAGCACGGCCAGCGCGATTCGAGTTAACACGCTCGGGGGATTCATGCGGGAGGGGTCAACGCGTTAAGCGGCAGGACGCCCGCGCATGGGGGTCGGCCGGCAAAACGCTGGTAAATAACATCGACATCGTGCCAGCTTTCCACCAGGGCCAAGGCCTGAGTGGAGGTAAAACAGAGATCGCCTGGAATGCGCCATTCGTGCTCGAACGTCCAATCCACACTTTTGGCTCCGCTCAATTCCAATCCAACCACCCGCCATTGCTGTTCGGCCGCCAGCAACTGGGATGCCTCGCGCCGGGGCAGATAGATTGCCGGGCGAGCTCCTTGGGCGAAGGCGTGACGGCGGTCAAGCGCGATCCCGAAGGGTTGATAACGGCGGCGGGCCCGGGGCTCGAGCAGTTGGCCCACTTGCTCCAGGCTCAGGTCGAACAGACAGACCACGGGCCGGCGGCCGGCGATCATGCGGCCGCTGGCGCGAATGCGCCCCTCCTGCAGGATCGCTTCCAGATTATCCAGCGCGCTGGCAACGGTCGAGGCGCGCGTAAAATGCATCAGCCATTGGCGGGGATGGGGCAGCGCCGAGAGGGTAGTCATGAGCGCGCACCGACTCTAGCAAGCGGCGTGGCGGCCAGCAGCGCAAGCAGCTCGCGCTCGCGCCCGAACATCAAGCGGGCCTCGCGCCGTGAGCGCTCGTGATCGAAGCCGAGCAGATGCAGGAAGCCATGCACGAGCAGCATTCGTAGCCGCTCCGCCAGTGGAAGGTCCATCCGGCGTGCTTGGCGGGCGGCCGTCTCCAGCGAGATAACGATATCGCCCAAGGGCAACGGTGTACTGCCTTGCTTTGCGCGGCCGATGGTCAAGGGGTCATCGAACTGGGGAAAAGAAAGCACGTCGGTGGCACGATCGTGCTGGCGGAAGCGCTGATTGAGCGCGCGGATAGCCAAGTCGCCGGTCAGCACTAAAGACAATTCCGCCGCGCGCAGCCGATATTCGCGCAGCAGGCGGCGCGCATCGGCGCCCACCGCGCCAGCCAGGCCGCGCCCGGCGGCCAGTTCGCAGGTAACCTGGACCTTCACCTCAGGGATTGAAGCGGTTGCCGTTGAGAGGTACGGCCGACTCGCCGCTGGCCGACTCGTAAGCGGTGATAATCGCCTGCACCAAGCGATGGCGAACCACGTCGCGCTCGTCGAAGTAGACGAAACTGATGCCGTGGGTATCGCTCAGCACAGTGCGCGCTTCCTTAAGTCCCGATAATTTGCCGCTGGGCAAATCGATTTGGGTGATATCGCCGGTGATGACCGCTTTGGAATTGTAGCCCAAGCGGGTCAAGAACATTTTCATTTGCTCGGAGGTGGTGTTTTGGGCCTCGTCCAGGATGATGAAGGAATCGTTCAGGGTGCGCCCCCGCATGAAAGCCAGCGGCGCTACCTCGATCGTGCCGCGCTCCAGCATCCGGCGCGCACGATCGTAATCAACCATGTCATGCAGCGCATCGTAGAGCGGGCGCAGATAGGGGTTGACCTTCTCCGCCAGATCGCCGGGTAAAAAGCCCAGCCGCTCGCCTGCTTCCACCGCCGGCCGGCATAGAACCATCCGGGTGACTTGGTTTTTCATCAGCGCCGCCAGTGCCATCGCCATCGCTAGGTAAGTCTTGCCGGTGCCGGCGGGGCCGATGCCGAAGACCACATCGTGGGTCCGCATCGCGTCGATGTAGAGCTTCTGATGGATGCTCTTGGGGGTGATGATGCGCTTGTGGGCGGAGATGTAAACGGTGTCCAGGAAGATATCGCGCAAGGAGGCATTGCGGTCGCTGCGCAGGATGCGCAGCGAATAGTCAACGTCGCTGGGGTAAATCGGGTAGCCGCCCTTGAGCAATTCGTAAAGCTCGCTTAAGAGCTTGCTCGCCAAGGCTTGCTGAGCCGGCTGGCCGCCGACTTTCAGCGCGTTGCCGCCAACCCCGATGCTAACTTCCAGCCCCTGTTCGATGGTGCGAACGTGGGCGTCATTTTGCCCCAACAGATCGCTGAACAGGCGCTGATCGTCGAAGTGAAGCTCTAGGAAATCCTCGTTAACTGTTTGTGAAATGGCGGTAGTCGTCCTCCTTTAATATTGCCGGCAGTCGCGTCTGCGCGGCCGCCCCTTACTCCAACTTACTAACGCACCAGAACACAACTTGACTTTAACCCCTTCATAGGCAAAGCGATACTGGCTCAGCGCCGGCCCAGCCATGCGCCGGCCTCGTCTAGGGCCTGGTCGAGCTTGGCGGGCAGATGGCCACCGGCCTGGGCGAAATCCGCCCGGCCGCCACCCGAGCCGCCCACCATGGGGGCTAGATGCTTGATCAGATCGCCTGCCTTGACCCGACTGGTGAGGTCGGGCGTGACCGCCGCTAGCAGTGCCACCTTGTCCTCCATCACCGATCCCAGCACTACCACCGCCGAGCCCAATTGCTGGCGGAGTTGATCGGCGAGCGGACGCAAAGCAGCCGCTTCCACGCCGATCAGCTTGCGGGTTACCAGCTTGATGCCGTTAAGCTCGCGCACTTGCTCCTGAGCGGGCGCGGTGGCGGTGCCGGCGGCCAGCTTGGCTTCTAGCGAGCGCAGCTTGCGTTCCAGCTCCTTTTCGTGCGCGAGCAGCCGCTGCAAGCGTTCCAGAGCGGCCTCGTCGGGCGCGCGCAACTGCTCTCCAATCTCTCGTAGCAGTGCTTCGCGCCGGCGCACGGTTTCCAAGGCGCCGGCGCCGGTCTGGGCTTCGATGCGGCGCACGCCGGCGGCCACGCCGCTTTCCCCCGTCAGCTTGAATAGACCAATTTCACCGGTACGTGCGACGTGCGTGCCGCCGCACAGCTCCACCGAAAAGTCGCCCATCCGCACCACGCGAACTCGATCGCCGTACTTGTCGCCGAAAAAGGCCAGGGCGCCCGACGCCAGGGCGTCGGGGTACGCCATTTCTTCCACCGTCACGGGCGCATCGGCGCGAATGCGCTGGTTGACCTCCGCTTCTATTTCCTGCAAATCGACGGACGAGACCGCGCCAGTATGGCTAAAGTCAAAACGCATCCGCTCCGGTCCCACGTAGGAGCCGGCCTGATGGACCGAGGTTCCCAGCCGTTCGCGCAGCGCGGAATGCAGGATGTGAGTGGCCGAATGATTGAGCATCGCGGCCGTGCGCCAAGCCTTGTCAACCGCGAGCCTGATCGCTACACCAGGCGCGAACTCGCGTCCGTTGCCGGCGCGCAGCACGCCCACGTGGACGATCGCGCCGTCGGCCTTGCGAGTCTGCAGCACTTCGATTTGCGCGCCGCCGGGACCGCTGATCACGCCGCGATCGCCGACCTGACCGCCGCCCTCGGGATAAAAGGGGGTTTCTGCCGTCACCAGCTCAATCCGGCCCTGCTCGCCCTCGTGAACGGCCAGCACCTCGGATTCGCCGCTCAGATCGTGATAACCCACGAAGCGCGACCTGATCTCGCCCGTAAGACGCAACTCGGGGGCGTCGGTGTTTTCCTTGCGCGCGCCGCGGGCGCGGGCCCGCTGCTGTTCCATTAGCTGCTCGAAGCCCGCTAGGTCGACTGTCCCGCTATAGTCCCGGCACACCGCTTGGGTAAGGTCGATCGGAAAACCGTAGGTGTCGTGCAGTTCGAACGCGAGATTGCCAGGGAGTGTGCGGCCGCCGATGGAAAAAGCCGAGCCTGGAGGGGGCGGCGTGAAGAAATCACGGATCCTTTTAAGGCCGGCCTCGACAACAGTGCTGAACTGCTCTTCTTCTGCCGATACCACCTCACGGATAGTCGCCTGGTGGCTAACGAGCTCGGGATAAGCGCGCCCCATCGCATCAACCACGGTCTCACAGACCTCGCTTAAGAACGCCGTGTGTAGCCCCAAGCGGCGTCCATGCCATGATGCGCGACGAATCAGCCGCCGAAGAACGTATTCTTGCCCGTTCTTGCCGGGACGAAGACCCTCTGCTGCCAGAAACGCCACCGCGCGAGAGTGATCGGCGATCGCACGATACGAGATGTCCAGATCTGGCCCCTGTCCGTATGTCGCGCCGGAGCCCTGAGCGTCAACGAGTTGGGCAATGCGCCCGATGACGATTTGGAAGAGGTCGATATCGTAGTTGCCCAGCGTGTGGCCGACTTCCTCGCTTTGCAGTACTGCCGCGACCCGCTCCAGCCCGGTCCCCGTATCGACGTGGGTCATCGGCAGCGGGGTGAGCACGCCCTGGGCGTCGCGGTTGTACTGGATGAAGACCAGGTTGGCTAGTTCGATGAAGCGCGCGCAGCCCTCGACGTTGACCGCGCAGGGCTGGCCCTGATGGCCGCGGCCATCGCACGCGGCGCCGCCGCGGTCGATATGAATCTCCGAGCATGGGCCGCAGGGCCCGGTCTCGCCCATCTCCCAGAAGTTGTCGGCCTCGCCAAAGCGCAAGATGCGCTCGGCGGGCAACACCCGCAGCGCGCGCCAAGCCTCATAGGCCTCTTCATCGCTCGTGTAGACCGTAGCCCACAAGCGCTCCGGCTTAAGCCCCCAGACCTTGGTGACCAACTCCCAATGGAAGGCGATTGCCTCGGCCTTGTAGTAATCACCAAAGGACCAGTTGCCCAGCATCTCGAAGAAGGTGTGGTGGTAGGTATCGCGGCCTACCGCCTCGAGATCGTTGTGTTTACCGGAAATGCGTAGGCATTTCTGACAATCCGCCACTCGGCGCACCGGCGGCGTGCGCAGCCCCAGGAAATAGTCTTTGAAGGGCACCATCCCGGCGTTGGTGAACAGCAGGGTAGGATCGCCTTTGGGGATCAGCGGAGCCGAGGGCTCGATCCGATGGCCGTGGCGGGCGAAAAAATCCAGGAAGGACTGGCGGATAGCGTCTGTGGTCCAATGCATGGCAGCAATATTGTAGCCGATCGGCGCGGCGGAAGTTGATAGTAGGGGCCGGCGGCGCCGGGCTTAGTCGCCGGGCTTACGCTTGGGCGCGGCGACGCCGTCGGGCGGGTTGGATGAGTCTGTGTTGGCTTCGGCCTTGGGGGTCAATTTTTCGCGGACCTGGGCCTCGACTTGGGCCGCCAGCGCGGGATTGGCCTTAAGGAACTCGCGCGCGTTCTCGCGCCCCTGACCTATCCGCTCGCCGCCGTAGGAATACCAGGCGCCCAGCTTCTCGATAATGTTGTGTTCGGCCGCGATATCGACCAACTCGCCTTCCTTGGAGATGCCCGAGCCGTAGAGGATATCGAATTCGGCCTCGCGAAAAGGGGGCGCGACTTTGTTTTTGACCACCTTGACCTTGGTGCGCGACCCGATCACGTCATTACCATTTTTGATCGTGCCGATGCGCCGGATATCGATTCGCAGCGAGGCATAGAACTTAAGCGCGTTGCCGCCGGTGGTAGTCTCCGGATTGCCGAACATGACGCCGATCTTCATCCGGATCTGGTTGATGAAGACCACGATGGTGCGCGAGCGGGCGATAATCGAGGTCAGCTTGCGCAACGCTTGAGACATCAGACGAGCCTGCAGACCCATCTGCGGCTCGCCCATCTCGCCTTCGATTTCAGCCCGTGGCACCAGCGCCGCCACCGAATCAATCACCAGCACGTCAATCGCGCCCGACTGGACCAGGGTTTCGGCAATCTCCAGCGCCTGCTCGCCGTTGTCGGGCTGTGAGATCAGCAGGTCCTCGACCTTGACCCCAAGCTTGCGCGCATAGCTTACGTCCAAGGCGTGCTCGGCATCGATAAAGGCGCCAATCCCGCCTAGCTTCTGCGCCTCCGCGATACATTCCAAGGCCAGGGTGGTCTTGCCCGAGGACTCCGGGCCATAAATTTCCACCACTCGCCCGCGCGGCAGACCACCGACCCCCAGGGCCAAGTCAAGGCTGAGCGAGCCGGTAGAAATAACCGCAATATCGCGTTCGATTGCGTCTTCGCCCAGCTTCATGATCGAGCCCTTGCCGTACTGCTTTTCGATCTGACTCAGCGCCAGTTCCAGGGCCTTGCTTCGTATATCTTGAGCCACGGGGGCACTCCGCGCGTATCGGCCAGCACTGAAATTGCGGCCGGCCAGTTTAAGTTGCCACATCTTTGCACAAAATGGTGGCCAGGGCGCTAGTTGGCCGCGCAAAAAGTCTCCACCGCCTGCGTTCCCTCCCTTTATTTCTCGTGGTCCGGGGGGGTGAGCAATCAAACTCTTTCCGCGTCGCGTGCAAATGTCGCCCAGGCCCGGTCCTTTGGCACTCTGACATCGCGTGCATCAGGGTTTGTCCCCAGGTCCACCCTCCAGCGCAAATTCATGCAGTGGGAGGTAGGTCGCTCCCCCGGCCCCCAGCCGGCTCTGATATAGGACGAGCCGGTCGATAGCCGAAGTGCTCAAGCATCGATCCGCTGCCCGGCGCAGCGCCGGCCCCAGCTCGCCTCCCAGGCGAGAGCCGCCCCGCATCCGCCCCAGGGTTAGATGGGGCACCAAGGGAGCGGCCGGCGGAAATCCTGCGGCGCGGACCGAAGCCTCGACTTCGGCCGCCAAGGCCTTTAGGGGATCGCTGCGTATACCGACCCATAGGACACGCGGGCGGGTTGAGGGGAAGCTGCCGGTGCCGCGGATCTCGATCGTGAAGGGCGGGGTGCGAGCGGCAATCGCGGCCAAGCCCGGAGTGAGCGCGGCCAGCAGCGCGGGTGCAACCTGGTTGCCTAGAAAACGCACGGTGACATGGAAATTGGTCGCTCGGGTCCAAGCCACCTCAGCCGACAGCAGACGCAATTCGGTTTGGAAGGCTGCCACCGCGCTCGCCGCTGCCGGCTCCAGACGCAAGGCCACGAAGGCGCGGATTAGGGGGTGCGATTGGATCATTGCGCCGCCTAGGTTCCGTCCGGGCCGATCCCGGCCAGGTCGACGTAGAGCCGGCCCACGAAAGTGTCGGCCATGATACGCACCGGAATGTGGCGCGAATCGGCGGTCAGCCAAACCACCACCTGCTCGACCCGATAATGGTCGCGGCCCGCCGAGATGTATCGCAGGTTAGGTAAGACTTTCAAAGTGGCCAAGTTATCGCCTTGGTCGGTGGCCAAGGTTTCGCGCCCGCGCACGGCGAAATCGAACACGTAGCGATTGGTGCCGACAAAGACGTCGAAGGTAAGGTTGTCGCCTGCCGCCAAGGGCTGGGAGAGCGCCAGCAAGGCGCCGGCAATAGGTCCGACCGGATGGCGGGCCACAAAGCGCTTGGTTTCCGTGCCGTGCGAGGTATGGCGGCTGGCTTCCACCACTCCCTCCCGTGGCTCGAAATGCACCACGTACTCGCTGGTGCGGCGGTTCTCGCGTTGTTTAATCGTTAGCAGATGGGTGGTCAGCTCCTCTGCCTCCAGCACTTCGTGCAAATGGGCGCGAAACTGGTAAAACACTGCAATTACCGGATTGGTAGTGACCCAGACATCTCCCGCCCAGCTCCCCGCGCGCGCGGGTTCGTTGCTTAACGTCACTCGGGCCAACGCCACTGGCAAGCCCATCCAGCTAACCCGATAACGCAGCTCATCGCCGGGATGAAACTGCACCTTGCCCGGGTGGTAGGCGGGAATTATCAGGCCGGCAGGAAGATTGGGCGAGCTGGCCGCCCACAGTAGCGGTCCTGCCAGTAGTCCCAAAGCGAGCGCGCCCAGCCACGGTGAGCCGCGCCGTCTGCGGGCGTTAGCCCGAGGTTGCATTTCCTAAGCCTATCATCGATGATCTGTGCCACCTGCGATGAGTTTTTTGGGCCGGAGGTAGTGACGATGTTTAAACCGCGGCTGTTCGCAGCAGCAATCGGCGCATTCGGATTGATCGCCCTGCCCGTGATAGCCGCGGCGCAAGCCAATATGGCGGGGCAGGCGGCGGCCTTGCCCCAGATAGCCCCGATGGGCGGGGTGTTCGGCGGTGCCAATGGGGGCAGCACAGGCAGTCACGCCGATATCGAACAGCAGATGAGAGCCGCCCAGCGCGGCCTCAACGATGTCGATCCCAAAGTCCGAGTGGAAGCGCTGCGCAAGCTGCGCGACATTAAGGATCCGCAAGCCAACGTACTGCTGCTGCAAGCGCTCTCCGATCCAGACGCGCGGGTGAAGATAAAAGCTATTGATATGTTGGGGGCGCGGCAAGTCCACGACGCGGTGCCCTTGCTCAGCCAACTGCTGTTTTTGCGTTCAGTGGAGCCGGCGGTCAAACTGCACGTCGCCGCCGCCCTAGGTCGAATCGGTGACTCGCGCGGGGCCAAGCCAATTATCGAATACGTCAACGAGACCAACGACGAGCGGAGCCGAGGGACCGCGATTTATGCCCTGGGCGAAATCGGCGATCCCAGCGCGATCGACGTGCTCTCGACTGCCGCCACCGAGGATCCCTCGCCGATGGTGCGTCATCTGGCCCAGGAAGCGATCGAGAAGATCAACGGCGAGTTGCCCAGCAGCAATCCGATCAAGGCTGCCAAGGTATTGGTGCCAACCGATCAGAAGCTGGCCAAGCTGCGAGAAATGGACGCCAAGCTTAACGATTTCCGCTAAATCCCGGCGCAAATACAGATTAGTCGGCTCAGGCAGCCAACAATTGAGGGCCTCGGCCACGGTAAGCGGGGAAAATTTGCCCCAGCGCGTGGTCGGAAAGTTTCAGATGCGTGCTCAGGATCGACGATAGCGGTGCGCGAAAGTCGGTGGTGACTGCCAGATCGCGCCCCTGGTAGAGCTGTTCAGGGGCCAGCCCGGGCCAAGTGCCGTAAACTTTGCCGCCCCGCACCGGCCCGCCCATCACCCACATTACGTTAGCATGGCCGTGGTCTGTGCCGCCGTTGCCATTTTCATGCACGGTGCGGCCGAACTCCGAAATCACCACAATCACGGTTTCGTGGTAAGTTGAACCCATCGCGCCAATCAGTGAGAGCAGCCCTTCGCTCAGGGGACGCAGATGGTTGGCGAGCTGACCGCCGGCGGCGCCTTGGTTGACATGGGTGTCCCAGCCAGCCAAAGCGACAAAAGCCAGCCGGATACTCGGATCGCGCCGCATGAGCCGCCCCAACCGGGTGGCGTCCTGGGCAAAGCCCTGATTGGGCAAGGGCGCTCCGCCGGCCGCCACCGTCATGTCCTGCTGAAGTTCTGCCAGCAGGCGGCGGCGCGCCGCAACCCCTTCCTGAAAGGCCGCACTGAGGGGATCGCGTCCTGCGTACATGCGGGCGAAGGAGCTGTTGACCAGTGGTCGGTCCAGCGCGATTGGCTGCGCGGCAGCGCGGCCGGTAGCGAGGTTAGCGACCGGCTGCGGACCCGCCAGGATGCGTGGCGGAGTGGGCCCCAGATTGAGCGCCTGAGTAGGTGAGTGCGGCGCGGGCAATTCGGTTAGGACCCGGTTCATCCAGCCGGTGGAGGTAGTCTTGACTCCAGGTGTGCCGGTTTCCATGTAATCCTGGGCGTCGAAATGTGAGCGCGTGGGATCGGGTGACCCGCAGGCTTCGACAAAGGCCAGGCTGCGCTCGCGCCACAGCGGCATCAGCCCTGCCAGCGCCGGGGGAAGCCCGAAGTGGCCGTCGAGATCGAGCACTTGGCTGGCGGGGACCGCGATAGTGGGCCGCAGCTCGTAATAGATGCTCTCCCCGTGCGGCACCACCACGTTCAGGCCATCGACCGCGCCGCGCAGGAAGATTACCACCAGCCGCGGCGACTGGCCCGCCCCCGAGGTTGCCGCGCGCGCCGCCCAGGCCCCGGGTCCGAGCAAGAGCACGCCGCCTGCCCCTAGCATCAAGGCGTTACGTAGAAATTCCCGTCTTTCCATCGCCGAGGCCTCCAATGATTAGCGGCGCATAAACTCCGGACTGCCCAGGATAAGCGCGCTCTGTAATTGCGCTGGGGCGGCGAATACCGCCTGTGCGGTCGAATGGCTGAAGCGATTGCCCAGGGTGCGCGCCAAGTTATCGCGGTCCGGCGCCGGCATCGTCGGCGCTCGCGCAGGCCCCGAATCGGCCATCGCCAACTTGAGCGGCTGCGGACGCGTAAAGCCAGGTGCTTGGTCCAAGGGCAGATGGCCGGTGCCCAAGGCGGTGGCGAAGCTGAGCCGACGCATCAGGCCGTCGGGAGTGAGCCACGCCTCCTGCGTGTTCTTGTAGCCGTCAGGGGTTGGGCAGCCATAAAGCGGCATACCCAACAGGAACAGCGTACCGGCCAGCGGCTGCACATTGCGCGGGTCGATCCCCAGCGCGCGTACCGCCGAGACCACGTATTGGTAGGGAGTCTTGAATTTGGCGCCGTAGCAAGCCGGGTCCCGAAACTCACGACTGGCGAAGAGCGTTGCCAGGACGGTGCCAATGTGACCGTCGCTCTCCTGGTAACTCTCGGCTAGACGCGCGACCAGTGCTGGTGGCGGCTGGTCGGCGACGAAAAGCTGCGCGAGCTGAAAGCTCAGATGGCGGGCGGTGGCCGGATGGCGGGCTAGGATATCCAGGGCCTCCTCGCCTTCGCTGATTCCGCGGCCGCCAATGGTGTGTCCCAAGAACTGCTTGTCGCCGAAGTCGTGACGGCTGGCATCGAAGAAAAAGCCAGTGGGCGAGATCTCGTCGGTTACGGGCGGGGGCGGGGTGAAGGGTGCTCTGAAGAAGGGAAAGAAGGGACCATTCGCCCGCCGTGTCCGCCGGCGCTGGAAGCCCGCAGCGCCGCGCTTGACCAATCCCCAGCCAGTGAAGATCCGCGCGAGCTCGGTTACGTCGCGCTGGCTGTAGCCGCCATTGACCCCCAGCGTGTGCAGCTCCATTACTTCGCGGGCGTAGTTCTCGTTGAGCCCGTCGAAACGGCCGCGTGCCCCAGGTGTGCCGGGACCGGTGTTGAGCCAGTTATCCAGGAAAAAAAGCATCGCGGGATGCTTGGCGGTGGCGCCCAGAAGGTCGCGAAAGCGCCCCAGGGTGTGCGGCCGAATCGCTTCCTGCTCGTACGAAACGGTCCACAGGTAATCCAGCCCCTTGCCCGCAAAGACATTGAAGTGATTGAACCAGAAATCAGTCATCACTTCCTGGAGTTGGCGTGGTCCCCGGATGGCGCGATAAAGGCGTGCCTGCACGCCTTCTTGCATAATTACCCGAGCGCGCTGGCGCGCCGCTTTCATCGCGAGCGGATCCTTCGGCGCGCCCGGCGCTTTTCGCGGCGGGCCATACTGCGCGAACAACTCCACCGGGGTCAGATAGAGTGTGGGCCAGGAGCGCACGCGCTCGGAGAAAGCTTGGGGGACCGGGATGGTCTGGGGGCGGAGCTGCTGGCGAATATAGCCGTCGATCGACAGCTGCTGCACCCTGCTCAAGTCACCAGGCGCCGGACCGAAGGCCAGCCGATTGAGAACGTGAATCGCCTCTGCGCTCATAGGTAATGCGCGGTGGCCGCGACGATTGCGGGGCCACCTATCGCCCTCATAGACGTAGCGCGCAAGCCAAGCGCTTACATCGTAGCGAGCGGCGATCTGTCGGGGCGGGCGAGGCGCAATAAGGACGGCGTCGGTTGCCTGACCGCCCGCGTCTGAGGTGCCACGCTGTGAGATTTGTGTGGCCGCGTTCAGCGCCACGCGCGGGCGAAGTCAGCTTATCTATGCGACGCAGTGCTAGTTATTTTACCCAGGCGGCAGGTTTCAGCGCGGCTTGGCGATAAAGCGATGGTTGCGTAGCTGCGCGACTGTCCATGGGCAACCCTCACAATCGCGCGATTTGTCCGCTTAGCGGGGGGAGCGGCCCCAGGCTTCGATCAGGCTGTCGAAGGCCGCTCTCAGTTGCGGATCCTTGAGCTCGGGCAGCGCCACCGAGCGGCGCACCAGGCGAGGCGGACTTGGTTTGGGCGCGTGGCGGCGGCTGAGCGCGCCCTTGACGAAGCGTAGATCGCGCACCGAGTCATCGCCCAGCCGCGCTATTAGCTGGCGCAGGATTTGGCGGCTCATCATGCTGAGCTCCTGAATCCACATCGCGTTGCTGACCTTGACCACCACGGTGTGAAACTTGAGTCCGCTTATTTCGGTGTGGCGCGCGATGTCGTCGCCCACTACTTCGGGCCAGATTTTGACCAGTCGAAACAGGGCGAAATGGCCGTCGCGATCCAATTCGTCGAGCACGCTGGTGAGCGCGACCCCGATGCGCTGGGGTTGTTTTTTTCGCTGGGCAGCCATTTTCATCCGCAGCCACTCGACGCTAAAGCATTTTGCTCTTTGGCGGAAGGGGAAAAACCGCGCCGACCGCATGTGATAGACTAACAAGGGCTGGACCCACGCTCAGCAACCCGCTGCCAAGCCAGGCTACGCCGCAGAAATTGTCTAGAAAAATTTAAAAGATCCTAAAGAGAAGTTGACATCTCGTCGCCTTTTTGAAATACCAGTCACACCAAGGGCAAACCACAACATGTTGGGTCATTCACATACCTGTGGACACATTATGGACGGGCTGTTGACAACACTTCGCTTTAGTTTCGTGACGACGAATAGGTTCGGCAACGAAGCGCTTTTGGGTGCCGGGCGGGCGGCGAGGCTATCGGCGATGCTGTGGACGGGGCTGTGGAGAAGATAGGAGGAGGGGCGGGGATGGCTCAGATAACGGACAAGCGGCTGAGCGAGCGGAGCGAACCAGCCAATCGCCGCGGCGCCCGCCTGGGGCGGCTGTTCACCAAACCTGGGGTGGACCCGATGAGCGAAGTGGAGTGGGATCTGCGCTCGGCGGTGATCGTGGGCGAAGACGGACGGGTGGTCTTTGAGCAGCGCGAGGTCGAGGTGCCCAAGAACTGGTCGCAGACCGCGACCAACGTGGTGGTCTCCAAGTACTTCCGCGGTCCGCTGGGCAGCCCCAAGCGCGAGACCAGTGTCCGCCAACTGATCGGCCGAGTGGTTGATACGATCACCGGGTGGGGCGAGCAGCAGAACTATTTCGCCGACGCTGCCGAGCGCGACACTTTCGCCGCCGAGTTGACCCATCTGCTGGTGCGCCAGAAGGCCTCCTTCAACAGTCCGGTGTACTTCAACGTGGGGATCGAACCCAAGCCGCAATGCTCGGCCTGCTTCATTCTGCGGGTCGAGGACAACATGGAATCGATTCTGGCCTGGTATCGCAACGAGGGCATGATTTTCAAAGGCGGTTCGGGCGCAGGTGTCAACCTGTCGGCGCTGCGCTCGGCGCGCGAGAAATTGTCCTCGGGCGGCACGGCCTCGGGGCCGCTGTCGTTTATGAAGGCGGCCGACGCCTCGGCTGGAGTAATCAAATCCGGGGGCAAGACCCGGCGGGCGGCCAAGATGGTCATTTTGGACGCCAACCACCCCGACATCGAGGACTTCATCAAGTGCAAGATGGAGGAAGAGAAGAAGGCTTGGGCGCTGATTGAGGCCGGCTACGACAGTTCATTGGATGGGCCGGCGTACGGCTCGGTATTCTTCCAAAACGCCAACAACTCGGTGCGCGCCGACGACGATTTCATGCAGGCGGTGGTCAACGACGGGCAATGGCAGACCCGCTATGTAAAAGACGGAACGCCGGCTCAGACCTATCGCGCGCGCGATTTGATGCGGATGATCGCTGAAGCCGCCCATGTTTGCGGCGATCCGGGGATGCAATTCGACACCACCATCAATTCCTGGCACACCTGTCCAGCCAGCGGCAGGATCAGCGCCTCCAACCCGTGCAGCGAGTACATGCATCTAGATAACTCGGCCTGCAACTTGGCCTCGATCAATCTGCTGAAATTTTTGGACGAGCGTGGCGAATTCGACGTTAGGGGCTATCGCCACGCGGTCGATATATTGATTACCGCCCAGGATATCGTGGTTGACAACTCCTCCTATCCCACCGAGGAGATCGCGCAAAATGCCCGCGCCTATCGAGAGTTGGGCTTGGGCTACGCCAATCTGGGCGCGCTGCTGATGGCCTTGGGGATGCCCTACGACTCGGATCAGGGGCGTAGCTACGCGGCTGCGCTCACTGCGCTGCTGACCGGCGAGGCTTATCTCCAATCGGCACGGCTGGCCGAGAGCATGGGGCCGTTTTCGGGCTTCATGCCCAACCGAGAGCCGATGCTCAAGGTGATCGAGCGCCATCGCAGTCATGCCTATAAGCTGGACAGCGCGCATGTGCCGCTGGAGTTGCAGCGCGCCGCTCGCGAGGTCTGGGACGAGGCCAGCAAGTTGGGCCAGGTGGTGGGCTATCGCAACTCGCAAGCCACTCTGATTGCGCCCACCGGAACGATCGCTTTCATGATGGACTGCGATACCACCGGGATTGAGCCCGATATTGCGCTGGTCAAGTACAAGAAGCTGGTTGGCGGCGGAATGCTCAAGATCGTCAACAACACGGTGCCGCGCGCGCTCAAGCGCTTGGGTTACGATTCCAAGGAAATTCAGGAAATCGTCGAGTATATCGACGAGCACGAGACTATCGAGGGGGCGCCGGCGCTGGCCGCGCGCGACCTGCCGGTGTTCGACTGCGCCTTTACTCCGCGCGCGGGCGCGCGTTCGATCCATTATCTGGGCCACATCCGGATGATGGGCGCGGTACAGCCCTTTTTGTCGGGAGCGATTTCCAAGACCGTCAATATGCCGGCCGACGCCACCGTCGAAGAGGTTGCCGAAGCTTATTTGACGGCCTGGCGCTTAGGGGTCAAGGCGGTGGCAATCTATCGCGACGGCTCCAAGCGCACCCAGCCGCTCAACACTGGCAAGAAGGAAACGGCGGCTACGGCGGCTGCAGCTTCAGCCGAAACCAACGCAGCTCGACCGGCGCGCCGCAAGCTGCCCGACGAGCGCCGTTCGCTCACTCACAAATTCGATATCGCCGGCCACGAAGGCTACATCACAGTGGGGCTGTATGAAGACGGTACGCCCGGCGAGATCTTCGTGAACATGTCCAAACAGGGCTCGACTATCTCGGGTCTGATGGACTCGTTTGCAACCGCGATTTCCTATGCCCTGCAGTATGGCGTGCCGTTGCAATTCCTGGTCGATAAGTTTGCCCATATGCGTTTCGAGCCCTCGGGCTTCACCAAGAACGGGCAGATTCCTTTCGCCAAGTCGATCATCGATTACCTGTTTCGCTGGATGGCCTCCAAGTTTCTCGACGTCCAGGCTCAGCACGAGGTTGGCTTGGTGCTCGATGAAGGACTGAGTAGTGCGCCGCCTGCGGCGACCGCTGCCGGCGCGCGCGCCAGTTCTTCACGGCAGGCATTTTTGAATCAGCAGGATGCGCCGCCATGTCCGGATTGCGGCTGCATCATGGTGCGCAACGGCGCCTGTTATAAATGCAATAACTGCGGCACGACCAGCGGTTGCTCTTGAGGCTGGTGGGCGCGGTTCAAGGTTGATCCCGGGGAAGGCGGCGCGAGGCGGCACTCCGGCGGGGTGGACGGGTGGAGCGGCGGTGGTGGTTGGGTGAGGGCAGAGAGGAGAGAAGTTTCCAACTCTTCCCCGGGATCGCGATAAGCCGGGCGGGCCAAGCTGCCCGGCACGATGGCGGTGGCGGTGGTGGCGGGTGACACGTGAGGGGGCCGACTTGGTCGGCCCCCAAGCTTATTCAGCCAAAGAGTTGTCGTTGCTGCTACCCCTGCCGGCTTAAGCTCCAGATTTGTCCTGAGCGAAAACCGGCGAGCCGCCGTGCGATTACTCCCTGGCTCCCAGCACGTTTGTCCAACTTGGCTGCCCGCTGGTGGCTATTGACCGCTGAAAGCGGCTCTGCCCAGCAGCCTGGCACCGTCATTTCGAGGTTTCGAATGCTCTCTCCAGTCGGGCTGGCAAACGCCTAACTGTGTCAAACTGGGTCGTTAGCGTATAGGAAATTCAGCAAAATCGTGTCATAAAAACCCAGCCTGCGCCTCCAGACTCCACCGGACCCTAAATTGTCCTTGGCAGCGGACTTTTGAGAAACTTTGCATGAAGAAGAGAATTTTTGTCGCGATCTTTGTGTTGGCTGCCGGGACGCCGGCTTGGGCTGGTGATTACCAGATCTATTCTTGGCAGCCTCGAACCCAGGTTGCGGTCAAATCGTTGACCTGCGATAGCTTCCTGCAGGCACGCCATGCCGCAGCCGTGCTCGATGTTCTACACATTCTGGCGCCGCTGCCAGGGTTTGACAGCCATTTTGCCATGATCAATGACAGCGCGGATCCGCTGCGGACTTGGGTGATGCGAGCCAATGAGCCTTACGAACCGCACGAATATTTATGGACCGGCGAACGCAAAAGCGAGAAAAATAGCGATTCTCACGGGCAAGCGGGAGAGTGAGCTCGGAACTTTGTCTCTCTTTATTTTACCTCTTCCTGCATGCATTATGATTGGCAAGCGCGGACTCAGCCGCGAAACTCACCGATAATCTCTAAGAGGCAAAGTCAATGGCGAGCGAGGAGTCCGAGTCGCGGATCGGTAAGGGCGCCAAAATCAACGGGAAGCTTCAGTTTAGCTCCAGTGTTCGGCTGGAGGGCGAAATCGAAGGCGAGATCAGTGGCAAGGAGATCGTGGTGGCGGAGAGTGCGGTGGTCAACGCCAAGCTGATCGCTGATCGGCTGGTGGTGGCAGGCACGCTCAATGGCGAGGTGGTCGCCCATCAGATGGTCGAATTATTGGCGAGCGCGCGAGCCCAAGGAACGCTACGCACGCCCAAGCTAATTTTGCACGAGGGCGCGGTGTTCGAGGGCGATTGCAAGATGCCGCGTGATCGGATTGCCGCTTGATCCGCATGATTGCCCTCGCGTAGGCTAATCTAGTCGCTGTCGGCGGGCAGCACGCGGGTTGTGAATCGCTGCAGAGTTGAATTACTGGTTGCGCTGGCACTCCTGGGACTAGTGGCTTGCAACAAGCCGCCGCCGGCAGGGGCCTATGACGCGGTCAGCAACGCCAACTGCCTGCCATCGATCGCCTTAACCGATCAAAGCGGTGCCAAAGTCGTGCTCAGTTCGCTCAAAGGCGAGCCGGCGTTGGTCGATTTCATCTACACTTCGTGCCCGGGACCGTGTGAAGTTCTGACCGCGAAGATGGCGCGGGTGGCCGACCGCCTGGGGAGCGCGCTAGGAACCAAGGTCCGCATCATCTCTTTTTCCTTGGATCCGGCACGCGACAATCCGGCCGCGCTGAAATCTTTCGCGGAAAAGTTCAACGCCAATCGCCGGGGATGGCTGTTTCTGACCGGTTCACCAGCCACCATCGATGCGGCCCTCAAGGGCTTCGGAGTGCGACGCACCGAAGCTCCCGATGGTACTATCGCTCATACCTTGACAGTGTTTCTAATCGGGCCCAGTGGCCGCCAGCGCCGGATCTACGACAGTGTGCAAGTTAAACCACAAGTAATGGCAGCCGAAGCCAAGGCCTTGGCCGGCTAATGACCCCAGTTGAGCCGATAGCAATTTTTCCAACACCATTGATTTTTCAAGCCTTCGCGGCGCGGATCGCGACGGCGCGGTCGTTCGTCGGCCCATCGCCCTTTACCGCCTGCCTCGAATTTCGCTAGAGGTAGTGGCGAGAACAGCAAATTTAATAAGTACAGGATCGCTCAAGGAGCTGAAACCATGGCAATTTGTTTGTCGCACTCCGGGGAGGCGATTTACAGTTCCAGCGTTGCCTCCAACGAGTTGTTCGTGGGAACCGCCGACGGTGTGTTTTTGCTCGCCCGGGACGGTGTCGACGGCTCATGGCGGGTGGCACGTGATTCGCTTAAGGGCTACCACGTGTGCTCGCTGATGATTGAGCCCTCGAGCGGCGCGCTGTTCGCCGGTACTCACAACGGTGGCGTCGCGGTCAGCCGTGATTCGGCAAGAAGCTGGAGTTTTTGCAACCAGGGACTCAGCTCGCTAAATGTTTACTCCTTGGCGTACGCGAAATCGGGCGCAGGAGTAAAAATCTACACCGGGACCGAGCCTGCTCATCTTTTCGTGAGCACTGATTTGGGCGCCAGTTGGCGTGAACTCTCCTCGATGAGATCGGTGCCCAATCTTAAGGAATGGAACTTCCCCGCCCCGCCCCACGTGGCGCACGTCAAAGTCATCAACATTGACCCTTACGATCCCGACTGTATCTATGCGTGCGTGGAACAGGGAGAATTGCTGAGAAGCACGGACGGCGGCGCGACCTGGCAGGACTTGCTTGGTCCAGCCGGTATCCTCAAGGCTTCCGAGGGTGATGCGCATCGGCTGATCATCCGGCCCTCCAACCCGCGCGAGATGTTCATGCCGACCGGCTTCGGGTTTTTTCACAGCCTGGACGCCGGAGCAACTTGGAGCAATGACGCCGACCGGATCTCCCGGATCGGCTATCCTGACCCGCTGGTATACCATCCTGGGCGCGACAGCCTTATGTTCCTCGCTGGCGCCCGCCACAACCCCGGTACCTGGATGAAGAGTAAGAACGCGGATCCCGCGGTGGCCCGCAGCCGCGACGGCGGCCAGAGCTGGGAGCTGATAATGCATGGCCTGCCGCAGCCGTTGAAGGCCAATTTCGAGGCGATGACGCTGGAGGCCTGCGCCGATAGATCCGCGCTGTTTCTGGGCGATACTGACGGCAGCGTCTATTACAGCCGCGACGAGGGCGAAAACTGGGAGCGGATCGCAGCGCGTCTGCCCGCTATTTCAAAGGGCGCCCATTACATGGTCTTGAAGGAAGGTTTCGGCCGCGCCGCCTAGCCTGTTTGGTTCACTGCGGGATGGCACCAGCGGCAGCCAGCCCGCAGTGGACTCTACCGCATCAGCCTCACTCGGTTACGCTTGAAGGCAGGCCCTCGGCCAAGCATCAGCGGCTAGATATAACACCTAGGCTCAGAGGTGCGACACACCCACCACAGGTCGGGGCGAGAGGAGAATAGCGATGGCGGAAAAGATCAGGCTTTCCAGTATCGAGGGCGGTGGCAATTGGTGGCTCGCGCTCAACTGGGCGGGACAAGCCTTTCGCAACGCCGGTTTCGAAGTCGAGATGGCGCGCCACGGCAAGGATGCCAGCGATACGGTTCGGCGTGTCGTGCGCGGTGACGCCGATATCTCCATGACCTTGGCGATCGCGGCGGCGCAGGCGGCGAAGGGGCTGGGACTGTACAAAAACGGCGACGGTCTGGCCGTGCGCGGGCTGGGGCTCATGCTCCGTCCCGGCCATCATTTCTTCAACATGGTCCGAGCCGATCTCGGTATCCGTTCCTTCGCCGACATCGCGCAAAAAAAACCGAAGCTCGACATCCAGGTCGGCGAGGCCGACTACGTGGCCGGCCAGATTACCGAAGTCTATCTGCGGCACTACGGAGTTGAACTCTACCGTGACATCGTGGCCTGGGGTGGTAGTCTCCAGACCTCGTTTCCCGATTCGGTGCCGCTTTTGGTCCAGGGGCGTTCCAACGCCATCATGCGCGAGAATACCGCGCGCGGCCCCGCGGCGTTTGCCGCACAGATGGCCGACTGGGCTATGCTTACGCTCGACCGCGATATCGCCGAGCGTATCGAACGCGAGTACTGCGCGCCCGCGGTGACGCTGCCGCCGGGCACCTTGCGCGGCCAGAAGGAGCCGTGCCTGACGGTGACCGATCCCGGTTACGTGATGATCATCAACCAGGACCTGCCCAACGACCTGGTCTACCGGCTCGCCAAGGCTCTGAACGAAAGCAGCGCCCATCATTGGGCGGCCGAGGACATCTTCTACAGCATCCGCCACGCACCCGAGACCCACGCACCGCTTCATCCCGGCGCCGCCCGCTACTACCGGGAACAAGGCGTGCTCAAATAGGGGAGGAATCCAATAGCGAACGCAGAAACGTTCGATACGCGGCGGCGGCCACGGAGGAGCTGGCGCGGGCAAGCGGTTCCTCGCCCGCGGGCATCGCGATGAACCTTTATAGCGCCGCGGTGTGCAGCCCCTGCTGGGTGGCGTGGCTGAGCAGCCATCCGCGCGAATCGATGCGCAGCACCTCGCGCTCGCCCAAAGCCGGTTCCAGAACCCATTCCAGGCCCGCGGCGTCGGTCTGATAGAGGGTTTGCTTGATCGACTTGGCCAGTAACGTGGCCGGGTCGATAATCGCGACCCGCCCGGTCCATCGCCGCTGCCCGCGCGCGCGTGCGTGGGCAATCAGCAGGGCCTTGAAAATCAACAGCCCACCGTCCACCTCGCGAAAGCGTCCCAGCTTAACCTCGACCGCTTGATGGCCAGCCAGCACCTTGAGCACCCCTCGCATCAGTTCGGGTCCCAGCTCATAGCGGGCGCTGCGCTCGAAAGGGCCGCGCACGTAACGCAGGGCGAGGGCTTGGACCTGCGCGCTCTCGTCCAGGTCAGCCTCGGCCTCGTAGCGATTATCCGCGCTCGCGGCGGCGTGCCGGGCCCCGGAGAGGTGGGTGGTGGAAATAGTTCCGGTCTCGAGAGCGACCAGTCGGTCGTGCTCGCGGGTTTCCAGGCGGTAGGTTCCTGTGGGCAAAATCATGAGAGTTGCGCCTGGACCAAAGCGCTCAGCCGTTGTGCCAGGGCCGGCGCCTGCACTTCATGTTTGAGGTAGACGTAGACGTCGCCGGATTGGTCAAGGGCCGCGAGTTGCTGCGCCCAGCGCCGCAATTCCTCATCACTGTAGCTCTCGCGGCGCAGGCGCAGATAGGCGAAATCGGCGGTTTTGACGACCGGAGTTTCGAAGCTGTCGCTCTGCGCGATGCAGAGCGCGCAGCCTGCCTCCTTGAGGGTGGCGAAGACAACATCCTGCAACCAGGAGGGATGGCGAAATTCGAAGGCTGCGGGCAGCGTGGAGCTCAGTTGCGTGACAAATTGTGCCAACAACGGCACGTCCGCCTTCATCGTGGGCGGCAGTTGAAACAGGCTGGGGCCCAGGCGTGATTCGAGACTCTGAGCGACCGCGGCGAAGTGTTCTAACTCAGCCCCAACGCCACGCAGGCGCGCGATATGGGTGATGCGCTGCGGCGCCTTGAGCGCGAAGCGGAAATTCGCGGGCGTCTGTTGGGCCCACCCGGCCAGCATCTGCGGCCGCGGCATTGCCCTAAAGGTATAGTTAATTTCCACCGTTGCCAGTCGCTGGCCGTAGAAGGAAAGCATCCGCGAGCCCGGCGTACGCGGCGGGTAGAAGCTGCCGCACCACTCCTTGTAGCTGAAGCCCGAAGTGCCGATTCTAACCATTATGCCGCTCCTGCCCGCAGCATAATCAGGTGGCGCACGAGCCTCCAGCCTTGGGGTTCAAGCCCGACAGCATCCTCTCCTGACCGGACTGCCCATCGCCGGCAGAGGTCTCGTTCAAGGCGGCGGATTTCGGCGTCTCGTGCCCGGCTCTGGCGGCCAACAAATGGGAAATGAGGGGAGGGTTGGGGCCCACATGAAAGGCCAGCACGCGCGCTTCCACTGCTAAATCACCGGCGATGCCGCGCTCATGCTGACGCACGTGCTCGATCCAAGAGTCAACCAGGAAATGTTCGATAAAGCGTGTCGGGTCGGAGGTGTCGAAGAACAGCCCCCAAGCGGTGGCGCCATCACGCGAGCGCACCACCCGCATCGCCTCCATCGCCCGTTCAAACTCGGCCGCCTGCGCGGGATCGATCCGGTATTCAACCGTTACCAGGACCGGCCCGCTATCGGGAGCGATCTCCAGCGCGGTCTGGGGCATGGCGCGACGGGGTGCGGGCTCCATCGTCGGATCGACGTCGGGAGGTAGGCGATAGCGTAAGGCCAGCAGCAGGCTCGCCACCATCGAGGCGCCCGCCAACATCATTGCCAAGGGTACACCGGTGCGTTCGGCCAGCCCGCCCCACAGCAGGCTGCCAGCGGCCAGCCCACCCTGGACCACGAGGTTATAGATGGATAGCGCTCGTCCCATGACCCAGTTGGGCACCGCCAATTGGGCGCATACGTTAAGCACTGAAAAAGAGACGGTCCAGGTGCCGCCGATCATCGCCATTAGTAGGCACGCCAACGGGACATTGCGCACGGCGGCTAGGATCGCCATCAGCACGCCCATTCCGGCTACCGTGCCCATCGCAATCGCGTTGCGCGAGAAGCTTTGATTGAGCCGAGGCAGAAACATGCCGGTGACGATCGCACCGCTACCGAAGCAGCCCACCAGGATGCCGAAGCCCGCCGCGCCCATTCCCAGGCGAAAGCGTGCCACCAATGGAATCACCGCCCAGATCGCGCTGCCGCCGATCACAAACCCAGCGGTGCGCCACATCACGGCGCGCAGGGCAAAGCTGAAACGGGTATAGCGCACCCCCGCGCGAATGGCGCCCATTACCCGCTCGTTGGGCAAGCGGCTGGGCAGGTTGGGCCGCTTCCAGCCGTAGAGGACCCCGATTACAGCCAGGAACGAGAGCGCGTTGAGGATAAAAGTCAGGCCGGCGCCGGCCCACGCAACCACCAGTCCGCCCAAGGCCGGACCGATCGCGCGGGCAGCGTTGAAATTCATCGAGTTGAGCGTAATTGCAGGCGGCAGATCTTGACGTGGCACCAATTCGGGCACGATTGCCTGCCACACCGGCAGATTCATCGCTACGCCGATTCCCATCAGCAGGCTGAACAAGAGCAGCAGCCAAGCGGTCATGTGGCCCGTGATCGTGAGCCAACCCAGCACGCCGGCAGCGATAGCCATCCAGCTTTGGCAAGCGATCAGCAGCCAGCGCCGATTGAGTATATCGGCGTAAGCTCCAGCCGGGAGCGCAAGCAGAAGAATGGGTAGGTTGGACGCGGTCTGAATCAACGCCACCATCAGCGGCGAGGGCGCTAGCGAGGTCATAAGCCAAGCGGCGCCGATGTTTTGCATCCAGGTGCCGACGTTGGAAACCAGCGAGGCAATCGACAAAGCCAGGAACAGGCGATGGCGCAAAGCCACCCACACCGAGGCTTTGGCTAATACCGGTGCCGGCTCCCGCGGCCGTGTTGCGTCGGTTTGCTGGGAGCCGTCACTCATGGAGATCCCTATTGTGGTCGGTGGCGCGGGCTGGGCCAAGTAGGCGTTGGGGCGGTTTGATATATGGTCTAGTGCTACCGAGTTTGATACAGACAGATCATAGTTGAAGCGGGTGGAGACCAATCCGCTCAAGCCGCCAGCTCTCAGGAGAATGGGGAGATTTTTTGATGACGCGCGAAGATAGCGATCTGTTGCTTGGGACCACCACAGGAACGGCGATGGGTGCAATGTTGCGCCAGTACTGGGTTCCGGCCGTGCGAGGTGCCAAACTGGAAGCGGACGGTGCTCCCGCGCGCGTTCGCCTGTTTGGTGAAAATTACGTGGCCTTCCGCGCCACCGACGGACGCGTGGGCTTTTTCGACGAGGGTTGTCCTCATCGCTGCACTTCGCTGGCTTTGGCGCGCAACGAGGATAACGCCCTTACCTGCATCTTTCATGGCTGGAAAATCGATGTCTCGGGCAAAGTAGTCGAAGTCCCATCCGAGCCGCCGCAACGGCGGGTTGAATTTGCTGCCAAGGTGCGGGTCAACCATTACCCGGTGCGGGAAGCTGCCGGAGTGGTTTGGGTGTGGTTGGGCAAAGGTGAGCAACCCGCGCCGTTTCCCAACTTTTCGTTCGTCAACCTGCCGGCCACGCAAGTTACCGCCATCTCCGGCCGCCTGGGTTGCCATTGGTTGCAGGCTTTGGAACTGCTGCTCGACCCCGCTCGCACCGAAGTGGCCACCGCCCTGGCTTCCGGCGCCAGCTCCGCGCTGAGCGACAATCCGCCGCTTATCGACGTTGAGGCGCGACCCTACGGCTATCGCGCGGTGGCGGTACGCTCGCAGAGTGACGGCTCGCGCCGGGCCCGGATTAGCGAATGGGCCTTTCCCTGGTACACTTTTTTGCCCGAGGAGGAAGTTAGCGTGGTGGCCGGGGTCGTCCCGGTCGATGACGAGCAATGTGTCCTATGGCTGATTGTGGCCAACCCGACCGGTCCGTTGGCTCAGGCCCAGTTGCGGGCGCTGGGAATCTTGGATCGTGACCCCGATAACTTCGCCGCCGCGACAGGTGCGGCAGAGCTGTGGCATGCCGCCGGACAGGCGACCGTCCCCAGAACCCCTTCGCTTCTGGATGATATCGTCCTACCCCAGTCTCAGGGTCGGATTCAAAATCTGCTGAAGCAGAGTTTGTGCTCCAGCGATGAAATGGTGGTGAAGGCACGTGAAGCGTTGCTCCAAGCGGCACGCGAATACGGGGCGGGTAAACCTACCTTGGGTCTGGCCGGCGCAATTTCCTATGAGCAGATTCGGGCGGCTGCTGGTAATCTAGTGGGCAACGCCGACTGGCATTCGCTGGTGAGTTAAGGGCAGAGCCGGGACCGACCCGCCGGGCGGGTCGGTCCCGGCTCTGCCGCGGCGGAAAACGCGCTTCACCTGCCTCCTGCCGGGTTTCGAATCACCCCAGCTCCGCAACCGCGCGCCGCCGTGGCGCCGGTATGAATCGCTGGTAGAAGGGTTTCGGAGTGACGCCCGTGGGGGCCGTCAAATAGTTGCCTTGCTTGGTTGAACTGGTTAGGGTCGATCGATCCGACTCGGGAGCAGGGAGCTGGCTACATGGGTTATACGCGCGAACCGGTCCACATCGAGCCCAAAGGCTGGGGGCGAGAGCTGTGGATCGCCAACGGCAAGGAGTATTGCGGTAAAATCCTCGAAATTGCGCAAGGCAAGCGTTGCTCATTCCATTTCCATAAGCTCAAGGCAGAATCCTTCTACCTGCTCTCGGGCCGGCTGAAGGTCAGGGTGAAGCGTTCGCCCGAAGAGACTGTGATCGAGGAGTTCGAGATGCTGCCTGGTCAATGCATGGATGTGCCGCGCGGGCTGGTCCATCAAATGGAAGCTTTGGAAGAGGCTCGCTTAATCGAATTTTCCACCCAGCACTTCGACAGCGACTCCTATCGCCTGATTAAAGGCGATTGATTCTGCGCCCGTCGCGGGGCCGCGGCAAGTAAAGCTTTAAGCGCCGCGGCCCTCTCGCGGCCAATGGAGCGGTCTGGCCGCGTCGCGGATTGGCGCGCCAATCCTTATATCAGGCAGCGGCGCACGAAGACTTCGCCGAGCAGCAAGAGGATAATCACTGGAATCAGCAAGGGGGTCAGCGGCCGTGTCACCGGCACCTCGCGCCCAGTTACTTTCAACAAGGTTTGGGCTGAGGCGGCATAAGCTCCGCTAGTTCCCCGCGCCAGTCGGCGCAACAAGGTCAGGTTGGGGGGACGCAGGCGTAGCTCATCCAGATCGGGGGCTTGATGGGTAGTTACCCCAAAGCCGATCGAGGTCAGCATCTGCTCCTTATCACCACTTTTGCGCCAAAGCGTGGCGTTGTACTTGCCCGGGGGCAAGGTGATCGCGTCGGCACGATACTGATTGTCGGAGCGCGGAGTCATCGGCACTTCCAGATTGCTGCCGTTGGGTCCCGTGATTCGGCAGACCAGATTGCTAGTGCTGTTGGCGGTTGCGCCCTGGGCTTGGATGCGGACCGAACCGTCATCGTTGTGGATGACCTTTAGGTCCATCGTGCCCGACTCACCCTCGCGCATCGTCCAAGAAACAATCTGCGACCACAATTGCGCGTAATGATCCCACTGGGTCCACGGCACGGTGGTCAGCGAATCCGGATCGGCGGCGACGATCGCACTGCGGCCCAACCCATATTGCCAAGCCACCAGCAGAGGCGTGGTCTGATCGCCGCGCTGAATCGACAGCGGCACGCTGGCGTCCTCTTTAGGCTGAGTGGCGCTGTAAAAATCTAGCGAGGGGACCTGCTGGGCGGGGATGCCTTTGAGGATTGGGCTGGTGGAATCTTCCTTGATCTTGGTTTGATGCTGCGAGGCAATCGCCTGTCGGCTTAGTCGAATGAAAAGCTGGGGCAGCTTTTCAATATCGTCCACACGGTAGAAGGTACCTCCGGTCATCTCAGCGAAGTCCTGCAACAGCCGCAGATTCTCCAGGTCGGGGCCGATCCTGACCGTGGAGACCGGCAGGTGTTGCTGCGCCAAGTCATACATGAGCTGGTCGTGGTCGTGGTATTGGCGATTGGTATCGCCGTCGGTAAGCAGGATTATTTGGCGCACTGGCAGTCCGCTTTGAATCAGATCGCCCGCCGCAATTTGCATTGCTTCCAGAAAATCGGTGCCGCCGCCGGGCTCCAGCCGCATAATTTTCTGAATCAGCCCGATGCGATCGTTACCCACCCGATGCAGGCGCGAGAGCACGTAGGGTTGCGAATCGAAGGCGATTACACCCACGTAGTCGCTATCGTCCAACTGATTGAGCAGCGCGATTGCCGCTTCCTTGGCATAACGGATGCGCTCGCCGTCGCGAATGGAAGGATAGCGCGAGTTGTAGCTCATCGAATTCGAGCGATCGATGCACAAGTAGACGCCCATCGGCGCGCGGCTGGGCGGCGGAGGCTGGGGCACGAACTTGATCGGCAAAATCTTTTCCAACGGGCTGTTCTTGAAACCCTGATCGCGCAGCGCGCTGCCGGTCACAATCAGACCGCCACCGAAGTCGGCAACATAGTGACTGAGCGCGCTCTGTGCCGCCGTCGGTAACGATTTGGCACTGGCGTCATCGACGATCACGGCCTGATAGGCCAGATAATCTTCGGCGCTGGTAGGCAATCGCTCGGGGGTGGTTTCATCCACCGTGTAATCGCGCAGCTTGAGCGCGGTGGTTAGGCTGACAGGGACATCGGCCGAGGCAATCAGGACACGCGGCGGCGGGACTACCGAGGCTACCATCTCGGCGCTCGGGTTGATTACTTCCAATCCGGCCGGCGCGCTTAGGCGCACGGCCAGCAGGTGGGCCCCGGGCTGGTCCAGATGCATGGGAATTTCGTACCGATTCAGGCCTGGAGTGAGCCGGATGGGATAGCTCCCAACCACGGTTTTCTCGTGGGAGAGCGTGATCTGGGCCTCGAGCGCAGTGGGCACGTCGCTATCGATCGCCAGTTGCAGAGCAAAATTGAGATGGGCGCGAACTGGGTTGGGCGCGTCTAACGAGTCGATTGCGATGCGCTGGCGCTGCGAGGGAGGCGGTGCCGCGGTATAAACCTGAACCCCCTGATCGACTAGTTCAGGCAACTCGTCGCTGGCGCTGCCCTGGGTCTGGTTGCCGTCACTGAGCAGTAGCAGCTTTTTTTGGTTGTCTGGAGGAAAGACGCTGGCGGCGGCACCCAGGGCGGCGGCGATATCGGTGCCGCCACGGTCGATCGGGGCGTTAGGAGCGCCGGTGGTGCGGTTAACGAGCTGCGCGTTGCGCCCAAAGCCCATCACTTCCAATTGGTCATGCGGGCCCAGCGCGGCGCGCAGGTCCGCCACCCGCTCTTCCATCCAGCGGCTCTGATCGGGAGCGATCGAGCGCGACCTATCCAGCAGCGCAATTACCGTCAAGTGATGGGCGCGGGTCAGCGTTTGCGTGGTCGGGCCGGCCAGCGCCACCACCAGGACCACAAAGCAAGCCAGCCGCAGAACCGTGGCGGTAAGCTGAGCCCAAGGCCGCCCGCTGCTGCGGTTTAACCAGCCTGGCAGCACCACCAACGGGCTTAGAAGCAGGAGCCAGAGCAACAATGGCCGTTCAAACAATTTGGGCTCCTCCCTGCATCGCGCGCCGGGCCAGCAGCGCGCTTTCTAACAGTATGGCGAGCAGGGCGCAGGCCAATAACCACACGCCAATGGGGCGCATCGGCAGGGCCGGTGCCACCGGGGCGAAAGCGGTCGCGGGTTGCGTTCCCAATCCGCCGCTGGCCAAGCCCTGGGCGCCGACGCTGAGGTCCGACTCGCGGGCGTCAAAGTAGTTGGCTAATATCAGTTCCTTGCGTGCACCCAGCGTCACCTCGTACGGACCGGCGTGCAGTGGCAGCAGGCGGACGCGATCGCCATAGCCGGGCTGCAAGGTAAAAGTGCTGCCGTCGGGCGCGCGCACGTGGGCCGCGACGGTGGCCGGAATCGTCACATAAGTCCCGGTCGCCACCACTCGCACATCCCTGGGCGCGGTCAAGGCCTTTATCAGATCCACGGTCAGGACCAGGGTGTCGAGCATGTCGGGATTCATCAGCCGATGGCCGCGGATATCGAAAGCGATTACGCCCAACCGACCTTTGGGACCGCTACCGCGCGCCGCCAAGGTTAGAACCACGCTGCTTTGCGGGCCGGTGCCGCGCGCCAATGTGTCCATCCAGTCTGGCAGGCTGAGTTCACGCGTGGGCCCGAGATCCAGCGGCCGAGTCAGCGGTCCGAGGTCGAGTCGATCGTCAAGTTGGCTTGCGGCCAAAGTCCCGCGTACCCGCACATTGGTGCCGGAGTGTGGAAAGATCAGAAGCTTGGCGGCGCTCTCAATCGCGACCTCGTCGCTGTCATGCAGGATAAGCAAATCGGGTCGGCTGCTGGTGAAACCGCTGAGGTCCTGAGGTGTCAACTTAGCGGCGTCGCCGGCCATAACCTGCGCGGCCGGAGCCACCGCGCGCAGCACCCGTGCCAGATCGTCGCGCACCGAAGGATCGGGCGAGAGTACGACTACTTTGAGCGCGCGTTGGGGAATCGCGTAAGCGTAGCGTACGTTGTCGGCGGCCAAGCCGTCGGGACTGAGGATGCGAGCTTGTACCACTCCCGGGACCTTGAGGGGGCCGAAGGGCACGATGGCGGTGACCTTGGGCGGCACGATCATGGTCGATCGTGCTACCGGATCGCCGCCGGCCGAGATGCCGACCGCCACCAGCATCGGATGACTGGACAGATTGCGCACATCGCAGTAGCCCGGGCTCTTGTTGGGCGTGCCGGGCTCCAAGGCAGTGATCGCTGCATTGTCCAGCGGTGCTCCCATCGGATGAAAAACCAGGCGCGCGCCCTGGTCGAGTAAGGAGCGAGTTCCAGCGGGCAAGCGCGCCGCGAACAGATCGATATGGTCGGCCTCGCGTACCCGCATCAGCGCGCCGGCCAGAGCCGCGGGCGTGGCAGCGACATCCTCGGTGCGCAGCGCGTCGAGCGCGCGCGCGATCGCCATTCGATCGTTGGTGAAGGGACTTTCCATCACCGCCTGGCTGGCATAGCCGACCACGCTGAATTGGTCCGCCGGTCCGGCGCTATCGACCAGCCGCAGAGCCTGAGCACGAGCCTCGTCCAGGCGGGTCTGCGAGCCCTCGCCCGCGCTCATCGCGGCCGCCAGATCGAAGATCAGCGCGTGGCGATGGCCTTGGCCGGCAGAGGGGCGCAAACGCAGGAAGAGTCCGGCCAAAGCTAAGCTCAAGACGGTCAACGACAGGGCTTCCAACCAAAAGAAGATGTCCAGGTGCAAGAAGCGAAAGCTGGAGGCGGGAGCTTGGACTTCGTCGAACAGGAGCAAGCTTGAGACTTCGACCGTGGAGCGGGTCCGGGCGCGCAGATAGATCAGGACCAAGCCGACCAGGCTTAGGAGAAAGAGCAGGTTGAGCGGTGCTAGAACACCCATCGCTACTGAATCAGACCCAACCGGGGCAGCTCCTTGGTCAGGAAATCATCGTAACAGTCGGCGCCGATGGCGGCGGCGTAATAAATTTCGTGCTGCTTGCAGAACTCCTGGAGTTCCGCGCGCAGGCGCGCCAGCCGCTGGCGACAGGCTTCCACCGCGGCCGGAGTAAGAGTCAGCTCGCGAATCTGGCCAGTTTCGCAGTCACGCAGGCGATAAGCGCCCGGCGAGAGTTGGATGGCAGCCTCGCGCGCGCCCAGCACCTGAATCGCCTTGACTTCGTACCGTGCGGTCATCAAACGGGAGAGCGCGGTGGCGTAGAGTTCGCGATCATAGAGAAAGTCGGAGATAACGATCGCCACTCCTGCGGGCCGGCGTTGGTTGAGCAGGTGCATGACGGCTTCGGAAAGGGTGGTCTGACCGCTCGCCTGAATTTCCGTCAGCATCGGCCGCAGGCCGTGATACGATTCGGTGCGGCGCACGAAGTCGGTCAGGCGATAGATTGGTCGCCCGCGATGGGCGGCAAAGCTCATCAGGCGCACTGGGTCGTTTTCGCCCAGGCCGATATAGGCCAGGGCGGCGGCCAGAATCCGAGCTAAGTCGAACTTGTTGTCCGAGGGCGGCATCCCCATCGAGGCGCTGGCATCGATCATGATCGTGACTTCGGTCTCGCGTTCGACTTTGTAGGAGCGAATCAGGAGTGAATCTAGTCGCGCCATCGCGTTCCAGTCCAGGTAGCGCAGGTCGTCGCCTTCAGCGTAATCCTTGAAGCTCTCGACTTCCAACCCGGCACCGCGAATTCGGCCCAAGGCGCGCCGTCCCAGACGCACGGTGCGCGCCCGACGAATTCCCAGGGCGAGGTTGTCCAGGCGCTTGAGAAACGACGGCTCGAAGGCGTGCTCCAGCATGCCTACCTTATCCGCGCCGCGAGTCACGCACTGAGTGGACTACTTTCTGGACCAAATGTGCGGAATCCACACCGTCGGCTTCGGCGGCATAATTCAAGGTGAGGCGGTGGCCCAGGGCGGCGTAGGCAACTCGCTCGATATCTTCGTAAGCCACGTTGGCGCGCCCGTCCAGCAGGGCGGTGACTTTGGCTCCCAGCATCAAGGCCTGCCCGCCCCGCGGACTGGAGCCGAAGTTGACATAGCGGTTGACCGCAGGGTCGCGCGCCAGCCCATCTTTTTTGGACACGAACTTGGAGGTTTCAGGCACGGTGGCCCGGATCACCCGGGCTGCATACTGCTCGACCTCCGGTCCGACTATCACCTCGCGCACCAATTGCTTGAGCGCTTCTATCCGAGCGGCCGCCTCGCTTGCTTCAAACAGCGGCTCGACCGTATGCAACTCGGCGCCGGTGGTGGTGGAAATGATGCGCACCAGCTCGCCCTCATCGGGATAATTAAGGTGGACCTTAAAGAAAAAGCGGTCGAGCTGAGCTTCGGGCAAGGGGTAAGTGCCTTCCATCTCGACCGGATTGAGGGTGGCCATCACAAAGAAGGGGGGCGGCAGCGGATAGGTGGTGCCAGAGACCGTGACCTGCAATTCCGCCATCGCTTCGAGCAGGGCGGACTGGGTTTTGGGAGTGGCGCGGTTGATTTCGTCGGCCAGCAGGATATGGCAAAAGACCGGCCCAGGATTGAAGCTGAATTCGCGCCGTCCGTCCTCGCTGCTCAAAATTACCCGCGTGCCGGTGATATCGGCCGGCATCAGGTCGACCGTGAACTGAATTCGGTTGAAGCTCAGGTTAAGCGCTTGGCCCAAGGCTTTGACCAGCATCGTTTTGCCGGTTCCCGGCACCCCTTCAATCAGGACATGACCGCCGGCGAAGAGCGCGGTGAGCAGCTCTTCGACCGCTTGCTCGTGGCCGACGATTACCTTGTGGACCTCGGCCTGGATGCGGCGGAAGGTGCGGGCGAAATCGGCTACGGTGGGGATTTCCGTCAGAGTTTGATTCATCGTTCGAAGACACGCCTTATGGTCTCGCGGTCGTTGGCCGGCACCGTGGTGCGTACCAGGGGCTGGTCGGCATACTGATGGGAACTCAAGCCAACCTTGACCTTGGGGGGGTTATAGGGCTGACCGTCATGAATGGGCGAATGCGCTTGCAGGCGCGCATCCACCGGGATCTCGAAATTGTCTGTGCCATGGCGCACCAGCGCATCCGGTGGCCCCATCAAGCTGTCCGGATCGGTCCCCCCACCATGGGAGGCTCCGCCCCCGCCGTTGCCGGTACGCTGGCGCGACTGTTGGTCGCTATCGCCCGACTGGGTGGAGTTTTGTCCGGGGGCGTTGACTTGGCTCATCGGGGTGTTGGGATTGGCCGGAGCCTGCATCTTGGTGGGCGCGCCCGACATCGAATTGCTATCGTTGGGGACGTTAGTTTCGGGGCCCGAGGTCTGATTGGCGTTGCCGGAGCCTAGCGGTCCGGGCTGCTTATTGCTATCGGCCAACTGCTGATCGCTGGTGGGATTGCTGTAGCCGGGCTGTTGCAGGGGCGGTGCCTCGGGATTGGAGTCGTCCAAGGTCTGTGCGAGCCGCATTTTGACCCGGTCCTCGGGATTTTCATCCGCCCCGGTGAGGCGATTTTGCAAGCTTGAGGCCAAGTCGCGGGCGCGGCTGGCTAAGCTATTGCTATGATCCTGCGGCATCGTACGCGCCTCCCCCTGCAACCGCTGCGCCAAATCGCGCAATTGCTGGGCGCTGCCTACGATTTCGGCCTGCACGCCATGGCTGCCGTTGCTGGGTCGTACCTGCGAGGGATCGATCTCCATCGCCGCCGCAATTTGCGCCTGTGTAGCAAGCTGGCGCTGGCGGGCGATGTGAGCTGACATCGCCGCCAACAGCGCTATCAGGCAAGCGCTCATAAAGGCATAGAACGCGGGCGAAAGGCGCCGGCGTTCTATCCGCGCCGGCTCGAACTCGGGAACTTTGAGCAGGGTGTCTTCTACCAGGTACGGCCATAGGCGAAGATGGTGGGCCTGATCGCGCAGGGTCACCAGAGTGACCAAGCGCCCGCGCAGCTCCGCCCGCTCATCAGTCAGATGGGCGGTGGCGGGGACACTGGCGAAGTGGCCTACGGCTTTGACGATAACCCAGGGGAAAGCGATCAGGGTGGCGAGTGCAACCGCAACCGCGGTGACCAGAAAAAGCGTGGGACTGGCAAAAAAAGCCGCAAACACTACCACCGCTCCCGCCCCAAGCAGCACCGCCAGGACTGAAAAGATCAGTTGCTGGGCAGCAAGCGAATTGATTCGTTTGCCCACCCGAGACAATTGCCGCAGGATCAGGTCGAGGCCCTCCCCGGCGGGAAGCATGGGCGGCTCTTGCTTGGTTGCCATGGGTGGATTTACGCGCGAACTGTTAGGATACACCGGCATAACTCGACTCGTCCAGCCCAATTTAAATTCCCGATGGAACAGCCGGGACCACCGATTTACCGTGCTTTACCCCTTGACTCTTTTTCGCGGCTGGCTCAAGGCACTCTCACGGCACAAGACTCGGCACCTAGCCCTATTCATAATAACCCTTGGATCGCTCAAGCCAAGGCACTGTTCTTCCCGGTCATCTCCCTAACCCGCCTGGACTCAGCGCCGACGACCTACACCCAGGGCGGGACAATACTGCGACAGTGGGCATTGCGAGCAGCGCGGCGAGATCGGGTGGCAAATTGTCTGGCCGAAAGCGACCAACAGTTCGTTGAATTCTCGCCAATAGCGCCGAGGGAGCGTGCGGCGCAGGGCGGCTTCGGTCTGTGCGGGAGTCTTTGTGCGGACCAGGCCCCAACGGTTGGAAATGCGATGCACATGGGTATCGACGCAAATTCCAGGTTTACCGAAGGCTTGGGTCACGACCAGGTTGGCGGTCTTGCGCCCAACCCCCTTGAGCGTCAGCAGGGCCTCGATGCGGTCGGGAACTTGGCCGCCGAAGCGCGCCAGCAGATCGGCGCTCAAGTCGCGGATGACGCGGGCCTTAGTGCGATAGAAGCCAACTGGATAGATGGCCTTTTCGATCAAGCCCAGTTCGCAAACTGCCAGTTCAGCCGGCGTGCTGGCCAGGGCAAACAGCCGCGCGCTGGCCTGAGCAGTAGTCTGGTCCTTGGTTCGCAGGCTTAAGATGCAGCCCACCAAAATCTTGAAGGGGTCGCGCTGCTCGGCCGCGATCAGCGCCATGACCGGTGCGTCCCAAGCCGGGGCTAAACGTCGCAGCAGGCTGACGGTCCGCCCCAGCCTGCGGGCAAAGAGCGACGCCGCTGGCGGAGCAGAGCTCGCCCCCGAGGTGCCGGTGTCAAGTTTTGCCCTGCCTTTGTACTCCACCTGTTCCTGGGTTCCTGGCCCACCCCGGACTTGAGGCCCAGCAGCTTGCGCCGCAAGCGCAATGATTGCAAACGGCGGCCCGCGCGCCAACAATCGGCGCTAAAATGTGCCGGGACCGCCACCGGCTAGTCTCAAGCAAGAAAGAGCGTCTACATTCGATGAACTCCAGACCATATTTTGGCTTGTCCACGATCAAGCCCAAGATCGCCTGTGCGGGCGTGCCGTTAGCTGACTACCTGGGTTGCCCTCGAGCAGGTCGAATTGTGTTGCTGCTTATCCTGCTGACCCTGGTGGCTAGTCCCGGATGGGCGCAGAGCGCCAAGCCGATCAATTGGGATGCCATTGCCGCGGAAGCCACCACGTTACTTTCCAAATACATTCAGATCGACACCACCAATCCGCCAGGTAATGAGTTGGCGGCGGCGCGATTTTTGCGCGAGCAATTTTTGGCGGCCGGCATTCCCGCCGTGGTCTTCCAGCCCGCCCCGGGCCGCGGCATCGTGGCCGCACGGTTGCGCGGCGTCGGGCGCCATCGCAAAGCGGTCATTTTGCTCAGCCACATGGACGTTGTGGCGGCGGTCGCCAAGGACTGGTCTGAGCCGCCCTTTGCCGGGGTGGTTAGAAGCGGTCAGATCTGGGGGCGCGGGGCGCTGGACGACAAGGGACCAGGAGTGGTCGAGCTAATGGCGCTGCTAACGATTAAACGCTCGCGTATCCTGCTGGACCGCGACATCATTTTCATCGCCACCGGCGACGAAGAAGCCGGTGGCAAGATGGGCGTGGGATGGTTGGTTAATCACGAGCCCGAGCTCTATGGCGACGCGGGCTACGTGCTTAACGAAGGGGGTGGGATCCGCGACTACAAAGACGGCCACAAGCTGTATGCGGTAGGGGTGGTTGAAAAAAGCCCACTGTGGCTCCATCTGACGGTCAGTGACAGTCCGAGCCATGGCGCGGTGCCGCCCCGCCATTCGGCGGTGACTCGAATCGTCATGGCGCTCGCTAAGCTGATTGCTTACAACGACAACGCGCCGATTAAGGTTCTGCCGGTGGTCCAGCGCTATTTCGCCAAGTTGGCTGCCATTGACCAGCTACCTCCTGGCGCGGCCAAGCTGCGCCAGGCCTTGCAGAAGGATCCTGATTTCGCCCGCCAATTTCTCTCGGTGCCGTTCCAAAGCGCGCTGGTACGAAACACGATTACACCTACAGTGATCAACGCAGGCTATAAGACCAATGTGGTCCCAGCCACGGCGACCGCCGATCTAGATTGTCGCCTGTTGCCAGGTAGCAGTCCCAAAGACTTTATCAGGATTGTTCATGAGGTTATCGCCGACAACGGAGTGAAGGTCGAAAGCACGTTGAATTATCCCAGTGTAAGCTCGCCTGAGCACTCGCCGTTGATGGAAGCCATTAGGCTTTTGGCGCATAGAATGGATAAGGGCGCAGTGCTGGCACCGATGATGACCAACGGCTTCAACGATTGTCACTATTTTCGCGAGCATGGCTTGGTGGCCTACGGCTTCGTTCCCATTCCGCTGCGTGCTGACGAAGCCCACGGCGTGCATGGTGCCAACGAGCATCTGGCGATCGCGGACCTGCGCGCGGGTGTTCAGCGGATGTTCGTACTGCTGCAAATCCTGGGCGGCAAGGGAGGCTGAGCTGAGATGCTGCGTGCAGGAGCCGGATTTTCCACCGCCCGCCAGCCGCGCGACGCCGCCCGCGAAGCGACCGCGATGGCCCTAAGCCAAGCTGGAGTGGCGCAGGCCCAGGCCGCGATTTGCTTTGTTAGCAGCGCTTACGCCGCCGCCTACGGCGAGATCGTGCGCCTGCTGTCACAACATTTGGGCACCGACACGGTGGTGGGGTGTAGCGCACGCGGCGTGCTGGCGGCAGGGCGTGAAATAGAGCGGGGTCCGGCACTGGCGCTGCTGGCGATAAGCGGCGATCGTCTGGGCGCCCAGCGCCTGTTCGTACCCAGCCTCAAGGGGCGTTCCGTGGCGGCGGCTCGCGAGCTGGCGGCGCAGGCGGGTGCGGCTATGGGCAAAAATAATTTGCTTTGCGTCTTTCCAGATACCTATAACGTTGAACCCCAGTCCTTTATTGCAACTTTGGAGCAGGAGCTCCCTGGGGTTGTGATTATGGGTGGTGGGGCCAGCGAGGACGGCTCGCTGGGCGAGACGGCGGTATTTTGCGGCAATGCGGTCAGCAACAACGCGGTCAGCGGATTGTTATTAACGGGCGAGTTGAAAATAAATACCGGTTCGGCCCTGGGCTGCCGGCTGATCGGTCGCCCACTTCGCGTCACCGCGGCGCGCGATAATATCCTCATCGAGCTGGACCACCAGCCCGCGCTGACCGTGTTCAAGCAGATGTTCGGTCCCTTGGGCGAGGATCTCGAGCGTGCCGCCGCCGTGGTCTATCTGGCCACCGCGCTGGATCTCGACGCCACTGGACTTGAGCACGGCCGCTACCTGGTCCGCAATTTATCGGGCTTTGATGAGCGCCATGGCGTCGTCGCCGCCGGCTATCGGCCGCGTTTGGGTGAGCTGGTGGGCTTTGCTCTACGTGACGCCGAAGGTGCACGCGAGGACTTGAAGCTGACTCTGGCGAGCTTGCAGGATGCTCAGGTGCAACCGCCGGCCTTCGGTATTTATGTCGATTGCATGGCTCGCGGCAGCGCCTTGTATTCTATTCCCGACCATGACAGCGCTTACATCTCGCGCCAGTTTCCGGAGCTTCCGATCGCCGGGTTTTTCAGCGGGTTCGAAATAGGCCCGGTCGCCGGCGCCACTCGCCTTTTGCTCTATTCAGGAGTACTGGCCCTGGTTGCGGAGAAATCGGGCGTTAGCTGATGTCAGCTCTCTGCATTAGAGTAAACGCGGGTTTGTTAAGCACGGCACGGCAGGTAGGAGCTTCAAGATGTAATCGCGCCCCAGCTACAGAAGTTGCAATGATTTACCGTATCGAGCTCAAGCCGGCGGTTGCCGGCTTAGCGCCTGCTTGAGCATTAGCCAGCGGCCGTACCAGTAGCCCAAATAGTTGAAACACTCCATTTGATGGCTAAGGGCGGCCGATGGCCGGCCGCGCAAGCTTGCTGCGACCATCCGAGTTAGGTTGCGTGCGAGCTTGTCCAGCCGGTTGTGAGTCGGGCCTCCCTGGATCGCGCTGCCCAAGCCATAGCTGAAGCTCTTTTTGCGCAGGTATGAGGGCGCCAGCCGCTCGGGCCCAATCATGTGATAGGCCACGGCTTGCGTTACTAGGTCCACTTTGCCTCCGGCCCGGATAATGCGGGCGAAAAGCTCGCTGTCCTCGCAGCCGACCGGATGACCGCCGAACACCCCCAAGTCTTCGCGGAAATAACCAAAGCGCGTGAAGCAATCCCGCCGCATCGCCAGATTGGCGCTGTAGAGCAGGGGCAGCGGAGCAGGCCGCGGTCTATTTGGGTCGCTCAGTGCAGGCTCATGGATGGCTAGCTTGCCATATAGTTCAGGGCCCAGCCAGGAGGGCGGGGGGACTTCCCAGCGGGGTAGCACCAAGCCACAGGCCACATCCAGTTCGCACTCGTTCAGCGCCGTCACCATGGCCCGCAGCCATCCGCGCTCGACCAGCACATCGTCGTCAATATAGAGGACAACCGCGCCTTGGGCTTCGCGTGCGGCGCGGTTGCGGGCAAAGCTGGAGCCCTGGCGGGGCTCGTAGATCCGCCGGGTTGCAAAGGGCGCGCGACGCGCGAAGTCCTCGACCACGGCCGCGGTTGCGTCGGTGGAGTGGTTGTCGATCACCAGACATTCGATGGTATCCGCGGCCGCACGGTCCAACTCGCCAAGGCTGGCCAATGCGCGAGCCAGCGACGATGCCCGGTTATGGGTCGGAATCGCCAGCGTAATGGTCATCGCAGGTGATGGCGCGCGCGGCGGTGGTGACGATGATGATGGAGGCGATGTGTTAGCTGGGGGCTAGGATGATCGACCGCCAGCGGGTTAGCGGAAGGGGGTGGGACGTTTGGAGCCCGCTCCTGATACGCAGCCAGTTTGGGCGGCGGGCCGTCATCGGCGGAGAAAATCAAATCCACTGGCGTTACCACCACGCGCGCTCCCGCTTGGATATCCGCGGGTGCGTGCAAGGCCAAGCCGAAAGCAAGCCGACCTGCCGGACGCAAGGGTGACGATACAGGATTGAAGTCCACAAATCCCAACGGCACCGCCAACGGCGTGTGGTCTTCATAATAAATTGCCGTGGGTGCTCCTGCCACGGCGTTATAAAAGGTGACCCGCAGCTTGAGCTGGTCGATCGAGCGCTGACCCTGGTTGATGATCACGCCGAAGATGCCGGCCTGACCAGCGCTCGTGGGTTGGCGTGTGACTTGGGTGACTTTCAGCCTTCCCAGATAACGTTGCGCCTGCCCCCGCTGAGTGCGGGCCTTTTCCACTAAACTCGATTCCCGTTGATAGCGCAGGGCCAAACCCTGGCTGCCGCTGAAGGGTGCTTCGGTCAGCAGGGCCAGGATCTGATGGTATAACGCGGCGGCGCGCGCGAAGTCGTAGTTGTGATAGGCCAAAACCGCTTGCTGGCGCAATTGCGCCGCGCGCGCCTGGATCGGGAAGCCTCCCACCAGATGCCATCGATGATGTTCTTTTACCATCACCATGAAATCGGTGTAGGACAGCAACGGATAGCGCTGGTTGTTCAGTTGCTCTTCAATCAAACCCGTCGTCGGGGGTCCGTCATTGGCTAGCATGCGCTGCCAGAGAACGAGATTAGGGGTGGTAATCGCTACTGGAACGACCACCATCCCGCGCACCATTCGACTGGGCTCGCTGCGATACTGGGTGACCCGTTCAAGCGGCCCGAACCAACGCGCGGGAACGTCAGGGGCCAGAGGTGGCGCGGAGGAAAATGCGTGCTCAGTGAGCTTGTCTCGCTCTGGCTCGCTAACCATCGCGTAGCAGCGTGCGGTGGCGCCGGTTTTCAGCGCCAGCAAATACTGCTGAGCGGCTTGGCGCGGCCCGCTTCGGGCGCAGCTTGCAAGGGTTAGAATCCCGACCATTGCGCTAGCTTTGCCTCTAAGCCACCTGCCGCCCGCCGTCATCTTGAACGCAACCCTTCCTCTGCTGTTCCGCCCCTGGCATCGCTGTTTGGCCTCGTAACTGTTCCAACTGGGGCCTGTGACGCTTATCCTGGGTGACTTCGAGCTGGGGAATCAAGTCGATCGCGATGAGCACTACCGGCGCCTTGCCCTTGACAATTTTCGTCCTGACCTACCTGGCCTTGGCGCTGGGCAGGTTACCCTATGTGCGCCTGGATCGCACGGGCGCCGCGATGGTGGGGGCGATCGCGATGGTTTTGACTGGAACTCTGTCGGAGGGTGCGGCCCGCCAGGCCGTCGATTTTCATACCTTGGGGCTGCTGTTGGGGATGATGATCCTGGTGGCCGATTTACGCCAGTCGGGCGTTTTTGCCTATATCGCCGACACGGTATTTCGGCGTGCGCGCACCGGTTACGGCTTGCTAGCCATGATTATCGCCGTTTCGGGTGTGCTAGCGGCGTTTTTCGTCAACGACGTGGTCTGCTTGATTTTGGCGCCGGTGCTCAATGGTATCGCCGCCGATACCGGGATTGACGCCGTGCCCCTGTTGGTGGGGCTGGCGACCGCCACCAACATTGGATCGGCGGCCACCATCACCGGGAACCCGCAAAACATGATCGTAGCCGGGTTTGCCAAGCTCAGGTATGTCAGCTTTCTCAGCCATGTCGGTCCCACGGCGGTGGTTGGTCTGATCCTCGATTTCTTCGTGATGGCCGTAGTTTACCGCTCCCGCTTGAGGCAGAAGTGCAAGCCGCGCGCGAATGATCGGCCGCGGGTGGCAAGCCGATTACTGGCGCTCAAATCCAGTTTGATAGCGCTGGGCGCGCTGGTGGGGTTTGCCCTCGGCTATCGCACCGACCTGGTCGCTTTGAGCGCAGCCTCGATCGTGTTGCTGATTGGCCACAGCCCACTGGGGCGGATTTACGATCAGGTCGATTATACGCTGCTCTTGATGTTCGCCGGGCTGTTCATCGTCGTCGGAGGGGCTGAGACCACCAATTTTCACCAGCACCTGTTGCATTTGGTCGGTGCCCGACGGTTAAATGACCCCGCCGTGTTGACCGCAACCACAGCGGTGCTGAGCAATTTAGTCAGCAATGTGCCAGCGGTGATGCTCTTTCGACCGCTCTATTCCTTGCCAGGGGCCTCGCCTCGGACCGGGATGTTGTTGGCGGCAGCCAGCACCTATGCCGGCAACCTGACCCTGTTGGGCTCGGTCGCCAACCTGATCGTGGTGGAGAATGCCCGCGCCCACAACGTTCATCTGAGCTTTAGCGAACACCTCAAAGTGGGCCTGCCGATTACGCTGCTAACCCTGGTCTTGGCCACCGTGATGGTCCGCTGAAGACGACGGTACCAGGGCCGCCGGTGACTGCGAACTAGCGCGACGCGGGTAAGCCTCCAGCTTCACCGGATCGCAGGAAGCGACTACCTCGGCTACCATCCGTGCCACATCTAGGGCGCTTTCGGCCGCCTCGACTTCGGCCAAGCGGGCGTGGGTCTCGGGATGGCGGGGAATGAAGAGGGTGCAGCAATCCTGGTCGGGTAAAATTGAGGTTTCGAAAGTTCCCAGGTGGCGGGCCTGCTCGACGATTTCGTTTTTGTCCATCCCCACCAATGGGCGCATTACGGGAAGCGTGGCCGCGGCCTCGATCGTCTGTAGATTGGGAAGGGTTTGAGAAGCGACTTGGCCCAGGCTCTCGCCGGTGACCAGGGTTTGTGCTCCCTGGCGCGCAGCCAAGGCGCAGGCGACCCGCAGCATAAAGCGCCGGTAGAGGATTACGCGCAGGGGGCGGTGGGTCCGGGCGATAATCTCGCGCTGCAGCAGTCCAAAAGGGGCCAGATAAAGCGTGGTCTCGCCCTGAAAGCCGGCCAGATGCTGGGCCAACTCTCGTGCCTTGTCCTGGCTTGCCCGGGACAACATCGGGTAGCTATGGAAATGCACGTAGTCCAACGCCAAGCCGCGGCGCATCATGCGCCAGGCGGCGACCGGAGAATCGATCCCGCCGGAAAGCAGGGCCAAACCCCGTCCGCTGATTCCCACCGGCAGGCCTCCCGCCCCCGCCTGTTTGCCTGCTGCTATTAAGGCGCGGTCGGCAAAAATCTCCACCGTCACGGTGGTCTCGGGGGCGCTCAAATCGACCTTCCATCCCGTGGCTGCGGCAATCGCACCGCCGACCTCGCGATCGACCTGCATCGAGTTCAGTGGGAAGCGCTTGTCTTCGCGCCGGGTGCGCACCGCGAAGCTGCGGCCCGGATGGGCGAGGGCACAGGCCAGAGCTTGGCGCTTGATTGCCTCCAACTCCGGCAAGACGCGGTAGCTGAGCGAATAATTTTGCAGCCCGAACAGCCGGCGCGCGCGTTCGTGGAGCAGATGGTCGGGCAATTGTTCGGGCAGTTCCACCATCAGGCGGGGGCCGGTGCTATGAATCGGTCCCAGCGCCCAATCGCTCATCAGCACGCGCAGGTTGCGTTTGAGCTGCTCGACAAAACGCCAGCGGTTGCGCCCTTTGAGCGCAATTTCGTGATATCGCCCGATCAAGTACCGCATTCTAGCCTCGAACAATAGCTGGTCAGAGATCTTCTCGCGACCGCTCGCGTCTGTACAAGCGGTACCGCGCGCGATAGGACAACGGGCTAGGAGCCGCGCTCTCCCAGACTCAGCCTTTGTGGCAGCCTGCGAAACACTGGCCAAGCTGGCGAAGGGTCGAAGCTGGGGTGGGAACGCGGTTAAGCCGTGGTTACCGGATACGAAAGTCAACTCGAAGGCCTGCGCCGGCGTTTGCTGGACGCCGAATCGATCGACGCACTAGAGCCGCAAGCGTGTGTGCGGGCGGCCGTGATGGTGCCGCTTTTAGTGGCCGCGGGCGAGCTCGAACTGCTCTTCATCCGACGTTCCGAGCAGCTTTCCAGCCATCGAGGCCAGGTCGCGTTTCCCGGCGGCCGGCTCGAGGCCTGCGACAAAAACCTGCTGGCGACGGCGCTGCGCGAAGCGGAAGAAGAAGTTGCCCTCAGCCCGCGCGCGGTGACCGTGCTGGGTCGTCTTAGCACCGTGCGTACGAATACCACCGGTTTTCTGGTCACCCCGTTTGTCGGTTTGATCCAATCCGCGACCCAGTTGCGGGCCGATGAGCGCGAAGTGGCCGAGATTTTCACCGTTCCGCTATCCAGCCTAGCCGATCCTGCCCTGCGCGGGGAGCATAATTGGGAAAGCCAGGGGGCGCGGCGGGCATTTCCAGCCATCCTCTACCAAAGCAAAGTCATTTGGGGCTTGACCCTGCGGATTACCGAGGAATTGCTCGACTTGCTGTCGCACGCGCCGTAATCGGGCCGACGGCTAGCAAAGCGGTCGTGAAATGCCCCCGATCACCGCCAAGTAAGCTCTCTGGGGTGCGATTGCGCACAGTCGGCAGAAATTGACAGGACAGATAGCACTGGTCTAGGCTGTATTTTTCCTAACGAGGGTATCAGGCCGGTCAGCCGACTTTTATTTATAGATAATGTTTGAGACCTTAAGCGATCGGCTCGAAGGCGTCTTCAAAAAGCTGCGCGGGCAGGGGCGAATCACCGAGCGCAACATCGAAGAGGCGGTACGCGAGGTGCGCTTGGCTTTACTCGAAGCCGACGTCAACCTCAAGGTCGTCCGCCAGTTTATCGAACACGTCACCCGCAAGGCCTTGGGGCAGGAGGTGCTGCGCTCGCTCAGCCCTGAGCAGCACCTGATCAGATTCGTTGCCAACGAATTGCGCGAGGTAATGGGCGGCAGCGCGCGCGAGCTCGACCTGAAGGTCAAGCCTCCGGTCAAAATAATGCTGGTGGGGCTGCAGGGTTCGGGCAAGACCACTTCGCTAGCCAAACTGGCGCGGTGGTTGAAGGTCGAGCGCAAGCGTCGTCCGCTGTTGGCCTCGGTGGACGTTTATCGGCCGGCCGCGATGGAGCAGTTGCGGGTGCTGGGACGGCAAATCGAGGTTCCCGTCGTCGAGAGTCACGAGGGGCAGGAGCCAATCGAAATCGCCACCAACGCTCTCAATCGTGCGGACGTTGGCGGGTTTGATGTGCTCCTGCTGGATACCGCCGGCCGACTTCAAATTGATAACGAAATGATGGACGAAGTGGCGCGGTTGCAAACCGTGCTGCGCCCCCATCATACCTTGTTGGTCGCCGACGCGATGACCGGGCAGGAAGCCGCCAGTGTGGCCCAGGGTTTCCACGAGCGGCTTAAATTGTCTGGGGTGATCCTGACCAAGCTTGACTCTGACGCGCGCGGGGGCGCCGCGCTGTCGGTGCGGGCGGTTACCGGGGCACCGATCCTGTTTGCGGCGATGGGAGAGCGGCTGGAAGCCTTCGAAATATTCCATCCAGATCGCCTCGCCTCGCGTATTCTTGGAATGGGCGACGTCCTGACTCTGATCGAAAAGGCGCAACAGACCTATGATCAGAAGCAGGCCAAGGAGCTGGAACGCAAGTTCAAGAAGAATGAATTCACCCTGGAAGACTTTGCCCAGCAGATGCTGGCGATCCAAAAGATGGGTTCATTGGGGGATCTGCTTGGGATGATTCCTGGTTTCAAGAAGATTGCCGGTCAGGTAGATTCCGAGCAGGCGCAGCAGGAAATGGCCCGGATCAAAGCGATTATCGATTCCATGACCAAGCAGGAGCGTCGCAACCATCTGCTGCTCAACGGCTCCCGCCGGGCCCGTATCGCGGCTGGCAGCGGGACCTCGGTGGCCGAGATCAATCGCTTCATGAAGCAGTTTGAACAGACCCGCAAAATGATGAAAAAAGTTGCTCGGGGCGGGGTCGGGCACAGCGTCCCACGCGGCTTTGGGCTAGGAGGTTAGCTATGCATAGGAGTATTAATAAGCGATGGCGTTAGTGATCCGCTTGCGCCGCCAGGGCGCGCGCAAACAGGCGTTTTTCCGTATTGTCGTGGCCGAGTCCAACGCGCCGCGTGACGGCCGCTGCGTGGACCAGATTGGCACCTACGATCCCGGCGTCAACCCGCCCAAGGTCAACGTCAAGGCCGACCGCCTGGAACGTTGGCTCAAGGCCGGGGCGCTGCCGAGCGCGACCGTGGCCAACCTGCTACACGCCCCCAAAGCAGCCCCCACGGCCTAAGTCAGTCTTTGGTCTGGAGCCGACCTCATGAAGGATCTAGTCCTATTCTTGGCAAAGCACTTGGTTAACAACCCCGACGCGGTCGAGGTCAAAGAGACGCAGGGGGATACGGCCTCGGTCTTGGAATTGCGAGTTGCCAAGGAAGACCTCGGACGGATTATCGGCAAGCAAGGCCGCACCGCCAAATCTATTCGGACTATTCTGAACGCGGTAGCCTCGCGCACCAACCGCAAGGTTGTGCTCGAAATCATTGAAGAAAAATAGCCCGGGCCAGCCTCGCGCCAAGTCCTGGGGGAGGGGGAGCCAAGTTCGCGCGTCTTCTTCGTCGCCCAGTACCGGGGCTCCTACGGAGCTCGTGGGATGGGGGCGGGTGGTTGGTAGTCATGGGCTGCGCGGAGCGCTGCGAGTCCGGCTTGACAATCCCGACAGCGACCTCAGTCATCTGCAACGCTGTTTTGTCCGCGAGCAAGGCGCGATGCCGCGTGCGATGCGCGTGCTTGAGGTTTCGCCGGCCGGGGCCGGAGCTTTGCGGATGGTGCTGGAAGGAGTCGAGACTATAGAAGCGGCCCAGGCGATGCGCGGCCAAGTGCTGTATATCGCCAAAGATGACTTGCCACCTCTCAGTGAAGGCGAATTCTACTACTTCGCGATAATGGGCTTTGAGGTGCTGACCGTCGCCGGCGAACCGCTCGGTCGGATAGCCGAGGTCTTTTCCAACGGTGCCCATGAAGTTTGGGTGGTGCGGGGCGAGCGTGGCGAAATCCTGATTCCGGTGGTCGACGAAGTAGTCGTTGCGCTGCAGCCCGACCACCAGCGCGCCATCATCCAGCCGCTCGCCGGTCTCCTGGACTGATTATCGCCTGTTTGCAGGAGATTTGTCCGATTGAGCCGCAGGCCGCCAAGTCTTAAGCTTGCAGCCAGAGTCGCTCCATGGAATTCCATATCGTCACCTTGTTTCCCGCGATGCTCCAGGGCTGGCTGGAAGCGGGCGTGGTCGGGCGCGCGCTGCGCGGGCAACCGGCTGGGGTCGTGCTGCATAACCTGCGCGACTACGGCCTGGGCAACTATCGCCAAGTCGACGATCAGCCTTATGGCGGGGGAAGCGGGATGGTGCTGCGACCCGAGCCGGTAGCGGCCGCTATTGACCATGCGCTTTCGGCCCGTCCCGGCCTGCACCGGATTCTTCTAACTCCTCAAGGCGCCCGCTTCGATCAGGAGCGGGCGCGCCGATACGCCGGTAGGGAACCCGGGTTGTTGCTGATCGCTGGACGTTATGAGGGAATCGACGAGCGCGTACGCGAGTTGGTTGATGAAGAGTTGTCCATCGGTGACTACATTCTAAACGGTGGTGAGCTGGCGGCGATGGTGGTGGTCGAGGCGGTGTGCCGCCTGCTGCCTGGAGTCCTGGGCAATGCCCACTCGCTGGCCGAAGAATCTTTCGGCCAGGGGCTGTTGGAGTATCCCCAATATACTCGCCCCGAGGTCTTTCGCGGCCTGAGCGTGCCCGAGGTACTGCTCAGTGGCGACCACGCTCGGATACGCCGCTGGCGTCAGGAACAGGCCGAACGGCGCACGCGTGACCGCCGGCCCGATCTGCTTAACAAAATCGCGCGTGGCTGATCTCTTTCTCACCCTGCTTCACTACCCGGTGCTCGATCGCAACGGCCGGATAGTGACGTCCGCGATTACCAGTTTGGATTTGCACGATCTGGCGCGTTCTGCCCGCACTTACGATGTACGCGCGCTATACGTTGTCCATCCGGTGGCGGAATTGCGCGAATTTGCCCTACGCCTGCGCGACCATTGGCTTACCGGCCCAGGCCGCCGCCATGACGACCTGCGCGCTCAAGCGCTGGCCCTGATGCGGGTGGTGGCCTCGCTGGAGGAGGCGCTCGCCGACAGCGCCGCGATGGCGGGTATCGTCCCTCTGCTGGTGCATACCTCGGCTCGCACCGCCGGCGGAGTTAGTTACGGCGCGTTGCGCGCGGAACTAGAGCAAGGTTCCACTCCTATGATGCTTTTGCTTGGCACCGGTTTTGGAATGGCGCCGCTAGTCGCGGCCCGCGCCGATCGCCTTCTGGCGCCCATCCTGGGACCGGGCGACTACAACCATCTCTCGGTGCGCGCTGCCGGTTCCATCATCCTGGATCGTTTGCGCGGCCGCTGAGCTGCCCTATCAAAAAATTCGTGCTTGAGTCTTATCCACCGTCACGCCGCGCCGGATAGCGCGGCAGCCGCCTGCAACTGCCGATTCCTGACAGCAGTGGCAGGTGGCTCGGCCTAAGCTTACGAGCAGCTCAAGGTATGCGGAGGCTAGCGGGCGCGATGGCAGCTTGCCAAAAGTGGCTTGCGAGGGTCGTCACGGCCATCGCCGGTGTTGTACTGGTCTTTGCGCTGACGCCTACTAAAGGTGAAATCGCAAGCCCATCGGCATATTCTATCGCCCCCACCTATTACCTGGATCCGGCGGGCAACGACGCCAATCCAGGCACCAGCCCGAAGTTGCCCTGGCGCAGCCTGGCGCGTCTTAACGCTGTTCGTTTGGAGCCGGGGAGTAGGATTTTGTTCAAGCGCGGTGGCCTGTGGCGCGAGCGGTTAACCGTGCAAAATGGCGCCGACGGAGCCCCGCTTCTATACGCCGCGTATGGAAGTGGACCCAAACCGATTATTTCCGGGGCCGACCTGATTTCAGGATGGCGGCGAACCACGGGCGCGCTGTACGAGGCTGTGATCGGCCGCGCCCCCGGCGTGATTTACAACGTTTATGTAGATGGCGGCGCGGGCCCGGCGGCGGCCAACAGCTTTGGTTCCGATCCGCGCTGGGGCCTGATGAGCGCAGCCTGTCTGCCGCAGGAACGCTGCACAGCGCGTGTCGGCGCCGGAATCAATTCCACCTATCTGGGACCGATGCGCCGGGGCTCATGGCTGTATCGGGCACCGCGACTGTATGTCTGGCTGGGTGATAATGGTAATCCCATCCACCATCGGATCGAGGCTGCAACACGCTACAGCGCGGTCGGCGGCACCGACCAGGCCGGCGACGGTCCAATCGACGTAACCATCGAGGATCTTACCCTGGAGCGCGCCGGTAGTGGGCTTTACTTCTACAGCATGCCGCCGCGGATGCATGACGTGGTGCTGCGCCGGTTGACCGTCACCCAGACCGGCACGGGCCAGGTGGACGGCGGTGGTTACCTGAACGGAATCGACGTGCGGGGCGCGCTCGGCGCCATTCGTTATGAACATAACGTCATCAGCTATACCGGCAATCACGGCAACGGAATTAACAATCAAATCGCGGATGACTCGGTGGCGCTTGCCAACGACGTCTCTCACTTCAATCACAGCGGCATCGATTGCAAAAGCTCCAGCAACTGGCATGTGATCGGCAACCGGGTCCACGATGCTGTGCTGGCGCCGCACCGTTCCGGTCTGGGCGCCAGCGTGACCAACCGCCGCGGCTTCAACGCGATTTATGTCGAGGCCCAGCCCGACAACGGACGTCGGGGTGACGGTATCGCCGGCAGCTATCCGGCGGGCGGACTGGAAATTCGCGATAACCTGATCTGGAACGTCGGCCTAGGTGGAATCGCCGGCACTGGCGTGGGGATTCAACTCGATCGCTATGTGGCCCGCGGTAACCGCGTTGAAAATAATTCGATCTATCAGGTTCAGATTGGAATAGGTCTATATAGCGGCGGGGGTCAGGTCTTCAACAACGCGATCGACCGCGTCGCCGATTGCGCAATCGAGATCACGCCTGGCACCGCTTATAGCGAGGACTATAACGTGCTCGGGTTGACCTTGGATGGAAGCGCAGCCGCGATTCGCAACTCCCAAGGCCAAATCGTGGCGGCGGCTGCGCATGATCGCAGGGGCGCGCCAGGATGGGTCAGACCTCCGTTTAACTTTGCGCTACGCTCGAACTCGATTTGCCTGGCGGCTGGAGCACCCTCGGCCGGCGGGCGCCCGAATATCGGCGCACCGGAACGTTGAGGTCGTGGATTCAATGTTGGGGCAAGGCCAGCACTTCGGAGCGAAGCGTTTGGCGGTTGATGCGGCCTAGATAGACCGGCAAGCCGGTATCGGCGGAAGCCACGAAAGTATCGCCATAGCATCGGCACCAGGCCGAAAAGGCGTCGTTGACCCGAGCGAAGGTCTGCGGCCCGAAGCGCGCTTGGCCCAAATCGACGGCCGGTAGGGTCAACCGCAAGGTCTTGCCCTTGATTGCCGCTTCAGAGCTGCCCAGGCTGTACTCGCCTGGGCCCTTGGTTTCCAGCCAATGCAAGAAGGCCTGCCGGCTCATCTGGTGCAGGGTGGGATGCTCGGCTACCAGCAGGTTGAGGCCGGAGCTGCGCGTTTGACGGCGTGCGCCTGTCCCTTCAGTGAGTGCAACCATTCTCCAAATTTGCCGATTCCACTTAATTGCGGTCGGGTCTCTGGGGCCCTCTAGCTGCTGATAGTGCAGCAGCGCGACTACCGCCCCCTCTAGGTCGTGCCGGCCCAGCGCGCGGTGGATTTGGACGCTGCTCTTAGCCCGGATTGCAGCGTCGATTCGAGCCAAGCGCACCTGACTGTCACTTCCAGGTTGATTGGCGGCTATGGCGCAATCGCGATGCTGGCGAGACAAGGAATAAGTGGGTTCACCGAGGGCAAACTCCGCTTGGCAGAGGCCATCCTGGGCGATGCGACGCTCGCGATCGTTCAAGCGTCCGGGCTGACTGAGTACTGCGCTGAGGTCGTGCTGCGCATCCTGGTACTGGCCGGCAGCCAGTTTGCGTTGAGCCGAAGCCAACATCGCATTGGTGCAGGCGGTTAGACTGCACAACACAAGACTCGCCATCAGGCGACCTGACCATGCCCGGAGCGTGTTGCTCATTTTGATTCTCACGGTTCGCCTTGGCCGGCGTGCTGCTAGCAATAAGCGAGCCTGTGAGAAACGCCGGGCCGACTAGCTATTGGCAGATGGGCGCGCCGGGTAGTAGGTAGAATTTATATGGCACGAGTTACCCGCTGGGAGCCGCCCAGGCGGTGAGCAGCCCTTCCAAATCGGCCTTAAAATCGAAATGTGCGACGCGCTGCGCGCCGCGCTGACCCATGATGCGTCTGAGCATGCAATCGCCGCATAACTGATGTAGCCGCGCGCTCAAAATATCGATATCGCCTAGGGGCACGACGAAGCCATTGTAGGAATCTTCTACCAAGTCGGGAGCACACCCTACCTGATCGCTGACGATCACCGGTTTGGCGGCGTTGAGGACCTCGTTGATTACCAAGCCCCAAGGTTCCGCCGCGGCGGGCAGGACGAAAACATCGCACAGGTCATAAAAATCCGGGAGTTCGCTTTGATTGCGAAAGCCCATAAAGCGAATCGAATCCCAACGCATGGCGGCGACGCGGGCGCGCAGGCGCTCGCCCTCCTCTCCCTCGCCTATCAGCAGCAAATAGGGATGGGGTTCGGACTTGCCGTCGGGTGACAGGCGGCAAAAGGCCTCGATCAGGTCTGCGGCGCGCTTGCGAGTTTGGAACTTGGCGGCAAATAGTACCACCGGCCGGCCGGGTGTCAATTTCAACTGCGCGCGCAACCGTTCGCGACCCAAGCGAGCTTGAGCGCAGCGCCGGATGAAGAAGTCGTTATCGACCGCATAGGGAGTCGAGAACAGCCGTTCTTGGGGTACCCCGAAGGAACGATAGTAATTGCGATTGAGCGTGCCGACCGTGAGGAAGCCGTCGAACAGGCGCAAAAAGGCAGGAGCGAGAAACTGCTTGAGGCGTGCGCGGGGGTTGCGTATGGAACCGCTGGCGGGGATCGAATCGCCCCGCAGCCACAGCCTGATGCCCAGGCTGCGGGCGGCCACGATCGCGGCGAGCAGGCCTTGATGCGCATAACCGTGGATCCAAACGGCGTCGAACCGGCCTGCGCGCAGGCGGCGGCGAAGACCATGAACCAACGGGCGGCAGAAGGACAGCCGGTTCGTCTTTCCCAACCCGGGTAAGAACTGATGGTGATAGCCCCCCAACAGGGGCACGTCCCATTTGACCTCGCGTTGAAACCCACTGTCATGATAGCTGCGCAAGGAGACGTCGCTCAGAAAAAACACGCTTAGAGCGATTTGGCCCGAGGCCGTCAGATAACGAAACAGCGGTACTTGGTACTGAATCGGATGAGTCACGACGCAGGCTACGCGTGGGATGGAGGGTGTGCCTGCACGCGGAGCCACGGGTCGAGCGGGTGCAAAGCGGGGCGAAACATAACTCATCGCTTCAGCCCCAATGCAGCGAGGTGAGAGGGTCACTAAAGGAAAAGGTTACCGACAGCATCGTGCGCACCCCGGTCATGCTGGTAAAGTCCAGATTTTGGACGCACTCGAAGCTGGCTTGGATCTGGATTCCACCCAGGAAGGCGGCACTGCCCAAAAACGGCTTGGGGAGCCGCCACAGCGCTACGGCCAAACCGCCGCTTTGCTCGCGATGCCATCCCACCAGGGTATTGCCGGCCCGGTTGGTATAGAAGATGTCGCCTTGGAGCCGATTGCGATTATCCACCCAGCGCTGAAAGGCGAGATCGACTCGCGAGGCGTCGGGTCCTAGTGGATAGCCCATCAAGCGGTTGTCGTAAGCCCAATAAAGCGAATCGCTGTGGTTGGAATAGTTGGATTCGGTAATCGTATATTCCAAGCGCAGCGTGGTACGGCCGTCGGCGCTCAGGCGCGGCAGATAGAGCCCACCTTGGTAGGAGACCGAAAGAAAGGGCAGGAAGCGGCCGATGCCAGGAACTTCCTTGGTCAGGTTGTCTTCGCCCAAGGTCTCCTGGTAAATTTGCAGCCCGCGCCAATGGGGGAAATAGGCCCTGACGAACAGGCCGCCGCGCGAGTTGGTATTGCCCACGCTGGCGCTGCCGGTATCAAGGGCGGTGGCACGCCCCAAAAAACCCGCCCAATTGTAGCCGTCGTTGTGGCGACCGCCGAACATGATGGCGTGGTCGACACCAAATTCCAACGTCGGTAACGGTTTGAAAACCAAGGCCTGGCCGTCCAGCCAGGGATGGGCGAAATAGCGGTCGCCGTCGAGTTGCCCAAAGAATGCGTCAAGCCGCATCGGGCCCAAGTAGCGCAAAAAGCCGGGGAGATAGCTGGGATGGATGTTGCGCAAACGTAGGGCCGGAAAGGGGGCCGCGTTGGCCCCCTGCGAGAGCGCACCAAAATAGCCGGTGCCCCAGACCATTTCTTCCTTGCCAAAGCTCAGCGCCAGATTACCCCAGCTCACGACTGCCGCGCCGGTTATCAGGTCAAGGCGCGAATTCTGGCCGGCGCGGGTGAACGGGCCGGCGACCGCGCCTTCGCCATATACCGTAAAAAAACTGCCCAGCCCCTCCCACATCGCCAGCCGTCCGACTTCGTTACTGCCCGGCTCGGTGGATAAATCGTCGTCATTGGGTAGCAGGGGGGTGGCTTCCACCGCATGCAGCGGCCCCACTCCGTTGTTGTTAAAGGTGCGCCGCTGGCCGCTGGAAAAGACGTAGCTCGCTTCAACCCGTTCCAAGGGATAAAAGACGTTGCGCAAATTGTCCTCGCGGTCGTCTTTTATCCATTCCACCTCACGGGGCAATTGCGAGACTAGATCGTTGACCAGCGAATGAGCTAGCCCCGCGGGGTCGGCTATGCGTTGCAGGTTGTCCTGAGCTTCAACTACGAGGCGCGCCGCTTCAATTCGGCTGATCGGGCGGATTTCGTTGATGTAAGTATCCAGAACACCCAAATTATTCAGCGTATCCAACTCGACATAAATCGCATCGTCAAGTGGAATCTCAGTGACATAGGTAGAGGCCAAGCCACGGCCGTGAAATATCGCCACGCCCAGCCCGATCATCGCGGCCAAGCCTAATCGAATGGTAGCCGATTTGCCTGACGCTTCTTCGCGCCAGCCTGTTCGATGCACCCCGAGCCTCCCTATGTGTGCCAGGCCGAGCCCAGCTTGACCAACCCGCTAACTAATGGCTACTGGCCTGTAACCTGAATTGGGCATCCTGTGCCGTGACGAATTCACCGTGGTGGCAATGACGGCTTTATGGCACTCCTGCCATTCTGCCTGCTTTCCGGCCGGATCTTTCGCCGGAAAATGCGAAAATGGTGTCAAACAGTTAAAGGCACCTGCTATGCGCCTTAACCACGCCCGGCCGAATAGCGTAAGCGAAAATTATGGCGGCTCTTGTTCAAATCAAATTTGTCAAATCTGACAAAGTTGTGAATTGACAACATTTGATGAGGCGCTAAAGAACGGGTGCTCAAAAATCAGTCGTAAGGTGGCGGAAGCGGCGGCAAGCGGCAATATCCTGAAGGGCTATCAGCAGGTGCTGATGGAATGGCGGACGCGTGTCAGAAGCCGTATCTGAGTTTGTCGGCGGGCGATGCCAGCTCGCGAGCATGGCCGCGCAAATTGCCGACGGAGCTTTGGTTTTGGTCGGTGGGCAGGCGCGTTCGGGTAAAAGTACATTCGTTCGAGCTTTGCGACAAGCTTTGGAAAGACAGGGCCGGGCAGCGGTGATCGTGGCCTTGGATGGCTGGATTATACCGGTGAGCTTGCGCGCGGCGCGGGCGGGTTTTTGGGGTCGCCACGATCGCGCGGCCATCGCGCGCGCGCTGGCCACAATGCGCCGAAATCCGGGGATCTACGACCTTCCAGTTTACGCCCGTCAAACGCGCGCTACCAGCCCGATTCGCATGCGGATCGAAGTTGACGCAGCCAGCGTGATTATTGCCGAAGGCGTCAGCGCGCTGGCCGATCCGACGTGGACAACCGATGCAGATATGCGGATTTTCGTGCGTTGCCCTGAGGTGATTCGCCGGCAACGGTTGATCGGCGACTATCGGGCGCGCGGTTTTTCCGCGGCCGCGGTGGCGGCATTGCTGAAGAGCCGGATGAGCGATGAATTCGGGCTGGTCGAGAGCGGAGTGGCGATCGCCGATTGGATTGTGACTATTTCCTAATTTCTGGCGGTTTTGGGTAGCGATGGTCATCAGCAAGACGCCTTGTCGGATCAGCTTGGCCGGCGGTGGCAGCGATATGGCTGCCTTCTATGAGCAGGAGCAAGGTGCAGTCGTTACCGCGACAATCGATAAATATATATACGTACTGGTCAACGCCAAGTTCGATCGACGCATTCGCATCGGCTATTCGCGCACGGAAGAGGTCGAGAGGATCGATCAGATCGAGCATCCGATTGCACGCGAATCGCTGAGACTGTTTGGTCAACCACACGGAATCGAAATCGTGTCGGTAGCCGACATTCCGTCGCGCGGCAGCGGGCTGGGCTCCTCCAGCGCCTACACCGTGGGGCTGCTCAACAGCCTGTTCGCCTTCAGCGCCCAACGGGCTGGCCCGGCGCAACTGGCCGGCTTGGCGGCCAAAGTTGAGATTGAACTGTGTGCTCAGCCGATCGGGCTGCAGGACCAGTATGCAGTGGCCTACGGCGGCCTGAACTTCATGGCTTTTGAGCGCCAAGGCAAGGTGACCGTCAGCCCGATCGTGTGCGCCGCGCGCGTCTTGGATCGACTGGAGGAACGGTTGGGGCTGTATTACACGGGCATTACCCGCACGGCTGGCAGCATCCTGGGGAGCCAGGGAAGAGCGATGCGTCAAGGTCGGCGCGCTTTCGCAATCATGGGCCGAATGGTGGAGCTCAGCCACCGGATGCGGCTGGAGCTGGAGGCGGGCAATGTGGAAAGCGTGGGCGAGATGTTGCACGAAGGCTGGATGCTCAAGCGCAGCCTGACGGCGGGGATCACCAACCCGGAGATCGACGAGTACTACGCGCGAGCTCGCGCTGCCGGTGCCGTGGGAGGGAAATTACTGGGGGCCGGGGGCGGTGGGTTTCTGCTCTTCTTCGCCTCTGCGGCGGCGCATGCGAGGATTGGCGCGGCCCTGAAGCTGCGCCGGGTGCCCTTTGCCTTCGAGGGTGAAGGCAGCAAGATTGTCTTTTATCAACCGCAAGCGGTGGAGATAGAGGGGGCTGCTCGCCGTGCGGCCTTTTGAGCGATGGCGGTGCTGGTGACCGGAGCCGCGGGTTTTATCGGCAGCCACCTGGTGGATGCGCTGCTGACCCGCGAGGATATGGTGATTGGAGCCGACAACCTAAGCCGGGGTAAAATCGGCCATCTGGCGGGGGCGCTGGCAAGCGGGCGGTTCGTGCTGATTCGGCTTGATCTAGCCGACGAGGCTCAGGTGCGCGAGCGCTTGGAGCCGGTGGTGGCTCGCCACCAGGTCGGCGCGATCTGGCATTTGGCGGCCAACTCGGATATCGCAGCAGGGCAGGCCGAGGCTTCAATCGATCTACGCGATACTTTTCTCAGCACCTGCCGGATGGTCGCCCTGGCGCGGCGACGAGGGATTGCGCAATTTGGCTTTACCTCGACCTCGGCGGTTTACGGCGAATGGTTCGGCGCCCTGCGCGAGGAGGGTCCAGCGTCTAAACCAATCTCCAATTATGGCGCCATGAAGTTGGCCAGCGAAGCGGCGCTTAACGCGGCTCTTACCGAAGGTCTGTCACGCGCGGTTGTCTTTCGCCTGCCCAACGTGGTCGGAGCGCGCGCCACCCATGGTGTGATCGTGGACCTGCTGACTCGCCTGAAGACCAATCGGCGCCGGCTTCCGGTGCTGGGCGATGGTCGCCAGCGCAAGCCCTATCTGCACGTGCGCGAATTGATCGATGCGATGTTGTATATTTGGGAGCGCGCCGCGGGCCGATCGGTATGCTTCAATATCGGACCAGCCGACGAGGGAGCGACGGTGGCGGAGATAGCGGCGCAGGTCATGCGCGCGGCTGGCGTACAGGCGACGATTGAGTACACCGGTGGGACGCGTGGCTGGAGCGGCGAAGTGGCGCGCTTTCATTACTGTATCGACAAGCTTACGGCATTGGGTTGGCGCCCTCGGCAAAGCTCCAGCGCCGCCATCGCGCAAGCCTGCGCAGAGGTGGCCGAGGAGGTAGGTCCGTGGTGACCGCGGTAATTATGGCAGGTGGACGCGGCGCACGACTGGCCGCGCGCAGCCAGGGCTTGCCCAAGGTTTTGGTCCCCATTTTGGGTAAGCCGCTGCTGGAATATCAGATGGAGTTGCTCGCCGCTGCTGGAATCAAGAATGTGGCGGTTTTGACCGGCTTCAAGGCCGAGGCGGTGGCGCGCTTTTGCGCCGGCGGCGCGCGCTGGGGGCTGCGCGTGTGTTGTCTGCCCGATCGCGAGGCTGCCGGCCCTGCCGCCGCTTTGTTGGCCGCGCTGCCAAGCCTGGGGCCGCGCCTGCTGGTGCTTAATGGCGACACCATGGTGAACCTCGACTTGGAACGCTTTCAGGCCGCCCATCAAGCCAGCGGCGCGGCCGTAAGCCTGTTTCTTCATCCCAACGATCACCCCTTCGATTCCGACTTGGTCGAGCTTGATCGCCACGGTCGAGTCCTCGCGTTCCATCCCAAGCCGCATCAGTCGGCGCCGCCGTGCAACCTGGTCAATGCTGGGGTGTATCTGATCGAGAGCGAAGCGCTGCGCCGGGTTTTCCCCGCGCCGCCCCGCGATTTTATCCCCGATTTGTTCGCCGAGCTGCTGCGCGCCGGAGTTCCGCTGTATGGCTACCGCAGCCCCGAATACGTCAAGGACGCGGGTACCCCGGAGCGCCTGGATCAGGTGGCCACTGACCTGGCCACCGGATTGATCGCGCGAGCCTCGCTCAACCAGCGCGCGCCGGCGATTTTTTTGGATCGCGACGGTACGTTGGTGGAAAACGTTCCCTATCTGAGCAGTCCCGACAATTTGCGCCTGCTGCACGGCGTGCCGCAGGCGCTTAGGCTCTTGAGAGCCGCCGGCTACCGACTGGTTCTGGTCACCAATCAATCGGTGATCGCGCGCGGCGGCTGCACGGAAGACGAACTGGTCCGCATCCATAACGCGATGGAGATCATGCTGGGCGCCGCCGGTGCGTTTTTGGACGCCATCTACTACTGCCCGCACCATCCCGATTTTGGCTTCGCGGGCGAAGTGCGCGAGCTCAAGCGAAGCTGTGAGTGCCGCAAACCTGAGATTGGTTTAGTTCGCCGCGCGGTGGCCGATCTGAATATCGATTTGAGTACCAGTTGGTTTGTTGGCGATTCCCCGGTTGACATGCTATGCGCCGCACGGGCGGGGGTTCGCGCGATTCAGGTCGGCTCGGACAAGACGCGGGTGGAGCGTTACAGCGCCCAGCCCGACGGTTATTTGCCCGACCTGCTGAGCGCAGCCCACTTCATCGTGGCCCAAGCCGCCGCTGCTTCCGCCCTACCCTTCTGAACCGGCGCAAGTGGCCGGCTATCTACTATCTCGGCTCTAACCTCGTAACTCGGCAACTGAAAGAAAGAGTCAAAACCAAGCTACAGGCGGCGCCGCCGCCCAGACGCTCACGCTCGCTTGCGGCCGAAAGCGGACGCGGGATCAAGCGTCAGGCGACCGTCCCGATGGTCGTGCAATACCGGGGCAAGCGCGGCCTGGATGTCGTGGGGGCGCTGATTCTACTGCTCCTGAGTGCGCCGCTATTCGTGCTGGCGGCGATAGTGTTGAAGCTGCTCCATTGGGAGGTACCGCTGGTGGTCGGGGTGGAGGTTCTGGGCCAGGATCGGCGTGTTTTTCGGATGTTCAAGTTTTCCACCATGGTGCGCGATGCCCACCAGCAACTGGCCCACGTGCTGGGCGCCGACCCGGCCGCGCGCCAGGAATGGGAGCGCGATCGCAAGCTGCGCCACGATCCGCGCATCCTGCCGTTGATCGGCAATTTCCTGCGCCGCACCAGCATCAACGAACTGCCTCAATTGATCAACGTGCTGAAAGGCGAGATGTCGCTGGTCGGGCCCCGCCCCATCACCGTGCAGGAAGAAGAACTATATGTGCGCTACTCGGGTCCGCTCCGGCTGGCTCGCCGCCACGCCGTGCGGCCGGGAATCACCGGCCTGTGGCAGGTCGCCGGGCGTGCCAACCTTGGCTACGCGGCCCGGATTGGATTGGATGCCAGTTATCTGGCCAAGCCCGGCTTGGGGCGCGATCTGGCAATATTGCTGCGCACCGCGCCGGCGGTAATCAAATGCAACGGCGCCTACTGAGCTGGCGATGACGACCAATAGCGGCGGCTTGAGGGTGGTGGTCACCGGCGGCGCCGGCTTTATCGGCAGCCATCTGGTGGAGCGGTTGCTGCGTGAGGGCCATCGAGTGCGAGTACTGGATAATCCGGCCACGGGGCGCGAGGCAAATCTGGCCCATTTGCGCCACCACGCCGGCTTAGAGTGGGAGAGGGTGGATATCAACGAGGAGGCGCGTTTGAGTGGGCTGCTGGCGGACGCGCAGTGGGTTTTTCACCTCGCCGGTTTGGCCGACATCGTGCCCTCGATTGCCGATCCCAGGGCGTATCATTGGGTCAATGTGAACGGCACGGTGGCGATGCTGGAGGCGGCGCGCGCCGCCGGTGCAAGCCGCTTCATCTATGCCGCGTCATCGTCCTGTTACGGCCTGCCGTGTCAACTCCCCACGCCCGAGACCGCCCCGGCCCAGCGACACCATTCGCTGACGTCAAGGGCACGGACTCGCCCGGGGCGGCGCGTGCGGCCCAAACCTCCGCAGATCGCGTTTTCCCGAGGCGCGTATGTTCAGCGTCAAGCCCGTCGCCGCGGATTCAGCGAGTAAATGCAGAGTTGTGATTATCGACGACCACGAGATGGTCGTGGCCGGCCTGTCGGCCCTCCTAGCCATGTCCGGTATCAAAGTCATCGGCTGTGCGGACAGCGCCGAAGACGGGCTGAAGGTCGTAACGGCCCTACTGCCGGACGTGGCTATAATTGACGTTCAGCTCCCGGGCGCCAGTGGCATCAATGCCGCCCATAGCATTACGCGCAGCTGCCCGAACGTGAAGACGGTGATGCTCAGCGGGTACGATGACAGGGAGTACGTTCTAGAGAGCCTCCTGGGCGCACGGGCGTCCGCTTATGTGCTAAAAAGCGACGGACCGGCGACCCTGGTAGAGGCTGTAAAAGCCGCGATCGCCGAAAAGCGGTACATTAGCCCGTCCGTGGCGGGCTGCGTCCTCGAACGTCTGCGCCCGGCGTACAGCAAGGTTAGCAAGGGCGCGCGACTATCCAGACGCGAGCGCGAGGTAATAATGATGATCGCAAAGGGCGCGACAGCGAAACAAATCGCCGCGGGCCTCGCTATCAGCGCCAAGACGGCGCAAGCGCACAGATCGAATGTGGCCGCCAAGCTGGGGCTTCGCTCCACGGCCTCTATCGTTCACTACGCGATAAGGGCCGGGCTTGTCCCGCTGTGACCGCGCCAACCGGCGGCTACTTTTATATTGACGTCGCTAGGAGGGCCATCATACCAAGCCCGGTGGCGGTATTGGCAATAATCTGCGTGACGCTGGTCCAGTATTTAACTTTATCAAAATAGATCAGCTGCTCCGGTACGTAGACCGTATC
>DATGLK010000098.1 GCA_035294265.1 Candidatus Binataceae bacterium | reverse complement strand
GGATTGTGCAGGGCTTTGGCCAAACTGGCGCGCAGCCATTGCGCCTGATTGGGCGGTAGGTACCAGAAGGCCGAGGTTCCGATCACGTCGGCGGGCTTGTAGCCCAGCACGCGCTCCGTGGAGTCGCCGGCGTACTCTAGGATTCCGTCGGGCCGGATCACCGCGACCGCTTCGGAGAGATTCTCGGTCAGCGAGCGGTAGAATTCCTCACGCTGGCGCGATTCGACGTCGGCTTCGTGGCGATGGAGGGCTTGGGCGAAGAGGGTGGCGATGGCGCTGACGAAGTTAAGATCGTCGGAGCTGAAGTTGCGTTGGGTGGTGGTATAGGCGCCCAGCGTGCCATAAGGGCGCTGGCGGCCGGAAATGGGTACGACTAAGCCGCTGCGCACCCCATGCCGCGTGGCCCAAGCGCTTTCGAAATGGCCACTGGCGGCGAAATCGTCTTCCACCGATGGCTGCAAGGTGGTCAGCACCTGGCGAGCCTGGGGAAATTCTTTGAGGGGAAAGATACGCGGCGCTTGCCCGTACTTCTCCAGCGTGCCGGCATTGACCCGCAGATGCTCGCCGTCGGCTTGCAGCTCCAGAAGCGAACAGCGGTCGACGTTGAGGATGCGGCGCACGACTTCGGTGGCCTCGCGCGCCAAGGCCTGCGGCTCCAGCCCCTCCAGCGCCCGTTGGCCGAAGGCCGCCACCGCTGACTGCTGCGCCACGCGCCGTTCCAATTCGCGCTCAATCCGGACCCGTTCGGTGACATCCGCCGCGCCCATCACGCCGCCGATCACCGCACCGGTGGCGTTCTTGATGGGAGTCATCCACACGTCCAGGGTGCGCCCCTTCAGATGCATCGTGTCGCTGACCTGCTCGCCCGCCAGGACCCGCCGGCGTCCCTCGATGATGCGCTCGGCGGGCCAGGCGTTAGTCCTAAGCAACGAGCTTCCCACCAGGTAGTTGGGCGAGCGGCCCAGGACCTGCAGCTCGAGGCCTGCCGACATCGTGTAGATTCCGGTGGAATCCCACGCCGCCAACAGCAGGTTGGGAACGTTATTGATAACGGTGGCGAGCAACTCGCGATTACGCCAGACGTCGCTCAGGTCGGTCACCACCACCGCCAGCAGCGGCCCGCCCGCGGTTTCCATCGGCTGCACCGAAATCTGCACCGGCACGCGCGATTGATCGCGCGCAACCAAGGTCAGCTCGCGGGCGACCCCGCCGCTGGCCATCAGGCGCTCGAAGGCACCCGCGTCGGGGCCGCTCAGGAAGTTTTCGAAACGGATGCCGATGACTTCATCCAGCGTATACTTGACGCTTTGCGCAAAGCGGCGGTTGGCATAGCTGATCGTGCCGTCCGGCAGCAGCGCTAGCGCCCCCTCGCTCATGTTTTCAACCAGCACCCGGTAGGGCTGGTCGGCGCCTTGTAAGGTGAAGACCTGCGGGCCAGTGGGGTGTGCAATGACCAACGCGTCAATCTCGCCGCGTGCGATCGCCCCTAGGGTGGTTTCCAGCTCTTCCACACGGCGCCGCAGGCTCTCTTTGGAGCCGGCCGAGACTGCGCTCTTGCGCTGACCCCTCATCGAGCCACAGTCACTGCGTCTGCTTGAAAGTCCTTGGCCGCCACCCCGGCGGCTTTCAGGGCACTGGCGACACGAGCTTCCGACAGCAGGCCGACCACCCGGCTGGCGGTCTTGGCGGATACGATTAAGGTGGGTACCGCTAATACTTCCTGCGCTGTAGCCAGCGTGTGCTCTTGATAGACGTCGATCACCCGCAACTCAAAGGATGAGCGCAGCAAGCGCGCGCAGACAGCGCGCAAGCCAATCACCGCTTGCGTGCTATGCGGGGTCATTCCAGCGATGAACAATTGCAGCCGACAGGCCACCTGCTCGGTGGGAGAACTTTGCTGGCGCGGGCTGGCCATAGTAATCTTTAACTGACTATCACAGTTGCAGTCCCAGCCCAACCATTGCTCGGCCGGGATCGGCCCGATCTCCGATCAACCGGCGGCAAGAGTTGCACCTTCCTCCCCCATAATACAATTTGTGGAGCTGATTCAACAGATTGTTGATTTATTTTCACGCCAATTGTTGGCTCGATCGGCGCTCACGTTCTTTGGGCCGCTTCGGTCCCTGCCACCTCTGTATCGTCAAGCGCTGAACCCGATGCAATCAAACGCTTCATGCCAGAGATGGCCGCCCGTTCGCCAGCTCTTGCGCCCGGCCCCCGCGGCGGGTGAGATTAGCCGCCATGGAAAGCTCGGATCGGCGCGGATGGTTGGTGGTGGGCAGCTTGGCGGTGGTGTTGTGCATCGTCCAAGGGCCGGCCGGTTCCACTATTGGGGTGTTCCTCCCGGCGATCATTCGACAATTTGGCGCCACTCACGCGCAGGCGGCGCGCATCGCGACCGCCTCAATTCTGGCCACCGGAATCGTTTCTCCGGTGGTGGGATGGCTGCTGGATCGGATCCAGGCCCGCTGGGTGATGGCCGTCGGTATCGCGCTGACCGCGGCCGGTTATCTGCTGGGTAGCCGGGCCAGTTCTCTGACCCTGCTGATCAGCGCCTATGCGCTGCTCGGGATCGGGGTGGCGGCGGGGACTTTTTTGCCCGCGACCTTGGTTGCGGTGGGCTGGTTCAAGGAACGGCGCGGGATGGCGATCGGGCTTGCGTTGGTGGGATTTTCGGTCGGGATGACGATCTGGCCGGTGGTCGTGGGCCAGCAACTGGTCCATCACCCCTGGCAACAGGCGATGGTCTGGCTGGCGGTCCCGATGCTGCTCGTTGCGTTACCGTTGGTGCTGCTGGCGGTGCGCCAGCGCACGGCCGGAGGCAACGATCTCAAAAACCAACGGGCTACCCTGCCGGGGCTGGAGAGCGCTCAGTTGGTGCGGGCGCGGGCGTTCTGGCTGCTGTTGGCGGTGCAATGCCTATACGGGCTGGCGGTGGGCAGCATCTACATTTTTATCGTTTCATACCTGATTTGGGTCGGCTTCAGCCCACCCACGGCTGCCACGATCTTTGGCATTCAGGCGCTGGGCGCCGGCGTCGGCTTTCTAGTCATGGGCTGGCTCGCGGATCGGCTGGGCGCGCGACCCACGATGTTGCTAACGATCGCGGGCTCGGTCTTCAGCATTGTGTGCCTGAGTCATGCCGGCCCCAGCATGATGGGATGGCTGTTCGTGGTGGTGTTTTGCGTTTTTTGGTCCACCACTGCGGGCGCTCCGCACGCGATCATTCCCCTGCTGGCGGCCGAGGCGCTGGGGATGCGCCGGTTCGGCGCGGTGATAGGGCTGCTGCAATTTCTTTCCAACGTCTGTCTGGGGAGCGCGCCGCTTGTTTCGGGACGCATCTTCGACGTCACCGGGGGCTACGGCTATGTGCTGGTGCTGGCGATTGCCCTGCACGCTGGCGGCGCGCTGTGCAGCGCGCTGATCTATCCGGCGCCTGGGCACGACGCTATTCCCGCCCAGTGGCAAACCGCTGCGGGGTAGTTCATGGCTGCGCGTCTGGGCTACGCGCGTGGTCGGCCGCGTCCTCACCGGGCGCCGGCTCGTAGCCCAGCGTGCGCCAGTCGGTGGTTTTCGGCACGATCCCCTCGAAGGAGCTAACTCGGGCTTGGCCCAGCTCCAGGCCGGCAGTCCCAATTGCGGGCTGGCCGGCGCGCACCGCCTTGGCCGCTGCCACCATCTGCTTGCGAAATTGCGCCACCGCCAAGTCGCTGATGCCCAGGCGCTCCTGGCTGCGGTCGGCGATTGCACCCATCGATTCCCACATCGCCATGTCCTGAGTGGGAATGCCGTCCATGCCGGTGAAGGAGCCCTCCTTCATCGCGCGCCGATCCTGCAGGTAATGGTTGTCGTGCGAACGAATGGGCAGCCAGTTGGCGTCCAGGTCGATCCCCGGTCGCGCCACGCAATAACGCCGCCAGGCTTCTTGATCAATCCCCGCGGTTTCGTGCCATGCGATGAAATGGAACATGGTGTTGTGGTCATCGATGGGGATGATCGCCTGAGACAGTTTGTACATATTGTTGGGCGGAATCAGCACGGTGAATGGAGCGATATACACGGTAATCCGCACATAGTCGTGAGTTTCGGGATTGAAGATCGGGGTGCGGATCGCGGCGTAACGGAAACCCCATTTATGCACCTGCGCACGCATTCTAGGCGCCTTGTCGGTGGAGGGGCGCAGCCATTGCTTGTCGTTGGCCTGCGCGCCCGCCACTTGCGCCGGTGCGATATCGGTGGAGTGCAGGCTTGAGCTGTGCGAGGAATCGATCGCACCCTCCAGCACCTGGGCCCAGTTACACCGGATGTGCATCTTAACGATACTGACGCGGGTCTGCGCGGTCGGTGCCCAGGGCGGAGCCTGGAAGCGCGGCTGCTGATTGGGTGGTCCCATGTAAATCCAGACGAAGCCGGCGGCCTCATGAGTGGGATAAGATTTATGCTTGACCTTCTCGCGCAGCGACGAGCCGGTGGGTTCCGAGGCCATGTCAACCACGTTGCCCTCGACGTCGAATTTCCATCCGTGAAACAGACAGCGCAGACCGCAGTCCTCGTTGCGGCCGTACACCAGCGAGGCGCGGCGATGGGGACAATGCTCGTCCAAGGCGCCCAGCCGGCCCAGGCTGTCGCGGAACAGGACCAAATCTTCGCCCAGTAAACGCACCCGGCGTGGCGTGCCGTCGGATTCGGCCAGCTCCTCCGAGAGGGCGGCTGGCAGCCATTGCCGGCGCATGATCTGACCCATCGGCGCATCGCCCTGGACCCGGCACAGCAGTTCGTTGTCCTGGGGACTTAACATCGCCTCTCCTCCGCGCGGTTGCTGGATTGAAACTCAATACTTAGAGAGCTAAGTATCGAACTAACACCGATCGGGCGCCCTTGTCCAGCTGCCAAAGCTGAGCCTTTGGTTGCCGCCAGGTTGCGCCCTGCTAATTTAACCAAAGGTGAGTGGGTGTTGGCCACCACGGAGGTTGGTCTGGCGATGTTTGAGTCGGCGCACCAGGGGTGCGAGGTCACGCTTTGGCGTCAGCTTGAGGCCGCGCCGTCGTGAGTGCGGGCAAGCCATCGAGCGAGGCGCAAACGATTCTGCGCTATTGGCTGGAGGCGGTGCCCAACGACCGCCTGGCCCATCTTATTCGCGACGCCGCGCGCGGGGTAACTCGCGCGTTAACGCGACGACTAGCCGAGCGCGGCATACCCTTTGGCCACTGGGTCTTTTTGCGCATCCTATGGGAGCGCGACGGTCTAACCCAGCGCGAACTGAGCGAGCAGGCGGGGCTGACCGAACCTACCACCTTGGCCGCCTTGCGCGTGATGGCCAGGCGTGGGTACGTCCGGCGCGACCGGCGCGCCGACAATCGGCGCAACAATTATGTTTGCTTGACCCCGGCCGGCCGCAGGCTCAAGCAGGAGCTGGTGCCGTTGGCATTGCAGGTCAATCAAGTCGCAGTTGCTGGGGTTCCGGCGCAGGATGTCACGCGTACCCGCCAAGTGCTGTTGGCGATGATCCGCAATCTGGCCGAAGATGAGGTTAGCGCCATGGCCCAGCGGCCCACGGCTTTGTTTTCGGCCAGGCAGACACGAAGCAAAGCAGCGAAAAAGGAACAGGCCTGAAGCGCGCTGCGCGCTGCCAGGTGTGACACGCCGCGCCATGTCCCGAAGCACATTCAGTGCAATTTTCTTCGAAACGCGACCAACGCTTGAACTGCTTCGCGCCGACAGACGGCACCGATACTCGGCGCGCCACGCAGGCTTCAAGCGTCCGCTATTTCTGCAGGGTGGCTAAAAAGCTTTGGATATCGCGGACCTGCTGCGGCTTGTTCGGGCAAGCTTCGCTGCATTGGTCGGGCAACATGTCCCAGATCTTGCCAAAAGGAATCGCGCCGTGGTAGCGCCGCCGCAATGCGGTCAAATCAGCGACCTGCTCGGCCGAAAATGAAGCCATCGGACCATTGCCTTTGGCGTCGTCGCCATGGCAAGGGGCGCAGTAGGAATGAAAGAGCCGCCTGCCGGTTGCGACGGTTGCCGGAGGTGTCATTTGCGCCGGCGCGACCTCCGTCAGCATAACCGTCGCGCAGAAACCTAACGTTGCCGCGAGTTTTTTCATGCCTCAACCTCCGGCGACAAAACTCTATTTTCGCGGACTTTGTAAGCAACCTTGCGGATCACAACGGCGCCAAGCCGCGCAAATTCGTTTTTCGCAGCCGCAGGCCGCAACGATAACGGGCTTTAGCCTGAGCTCCTGGCTTTTGTCACTTCCCCTATGTAGACAGATTTTCTAACGCATACTTTAACGAGTTTTTGATGGCATGACCAGCTGCACCGGTGCTCAGATCCCCGAACAATGCGTTTAGCGCTGTCGCCTCGCCGGTTCGAAACTTCAGTTCGCAAAAAGACCGTCAGGACCCGACCAATGGTGCCGTCGAGTTCAATTTACGCGCTGCGAAAGTCGCTCGGCGCTGCTCGTGCTGGCGGGCAATCTAGCAGGGAAAAAACTTCACAATCGCATGGCCCACAAGTCGCCAAGAAGATTTCGGTGCGCGCTAACTGCCCTCAAGCTGGCGGCGCAGGACTTCGTTGATAACCTTGGGATTGGCCTTGCCGCCCATCGCTTTCATCACCTGCCCGACAAAGAAGCCGAACAGCTTGTTGCGTCCGCCGCGATATTCCGCGACCTTATCGGGCTCGCTTTGCAACACGCGCTGGCAGGCGTGGGCGATCGCGCTTTCGTCGGAGACCTGGGCCAGTCCCAACTCGGCCACGATAGCCAACGCGCCCTGACCCGACTTGCACATCGCGGCAAAAGCAGTCTTGGCGGCATTGAGGCTGATAGTGTCGCGTTCGACCAGCTTAAGTAGGGTGCCCACCTCACCGGCCGGCGGAACTGCCTGGGCCAGCTCGCGCCCGCTTTCGTTGACCACTCGCAAGACTTCGGTCATGACCCAATTGGCCGCCATCCGGATATTGCTTACGGCCGGCAGCAGGGCCTCGAAGTAGTCGGCCAGCTCGCGTTCGGCGGTGAGAACTTGCGCCTCGTAAGCGCTGATCCCCAGTTGTTCAACGTAGCGCGCGCGCCGTTGGGCGGGCAGCTCGGGCATCCGCGCCGCGACCGCCTCGACCAGCTCGCGTGGGGCCAGCACCGGGGCCAGATCGGGTTCGGGAAAATAGCGATAATCGTGGGCGAACTCCTTGGATCGCATCGGGTGGGTGGTGCCACGATCGGGATTCCACAGACGGGTTTCCTGCGCAATGCGCTCGCCCGCGCGCAAGGCCTCGATCTGGCGCTCGATCTCGTATTCGATCGCGTTCTCGACGTGGCGGAAGGAGTTCATGTTCTTGACTTCGACCTTGGCGCCCAGCTCGGTGGCGCCGCGGGGACGCACCGAAACGTTGGCATCGCAGCGGAAGTTGCCTTCTTCCATGTTGCCGTCGGAGACCTTGAGATAGCGCACGATTGCGCGCAGCTCTCGCAGATATGCGCTAGCCTCGCGCGCAGAACGCAGGTCGGGTTCGGAAACGATCTCTACTAGTGGCAGGCCTGAGCGGTTGTAATCCACCAGGCTGCAATCGGGCAGATGGATGTTCTTGCCGGCATCCTCTTCGAGATGGATACGCACCAGGCGGATGCGGCGGGGCTGAGCGCCCTCCTCGCCAGGCAGTTCGAGATAACCACCCACGCATAGCGGCTGGTCATACTGGCTGATTTGGTATCCCTTGGGCAGGTCGGGGTAGAAGTAGTTTTTGCGCGCGAAGGTGGAGGAGCGCATGATTTGGCAATGGGCGGCCAGCCCCAGCCGGATAGCCAGTTCCAACACTCGTCGGTTGAGCACTGGTAGCGTCCCAGGCATCCCCATGCACACCGGGCAGACGTGGCTATTGGGTGGTGCGCCGAACTGGCTGGAGCAGGCGCAAAAGCATTTGCTCTGAGTCAGGAGCTGGCTATGAACTTCCAGCCCGATTACGGCTTCGTATTCCAATGAAGCAACCGCGCTCGCCATTGAATAATCCTCATTCCACCTGCTCAGCGCGAGCGCGCCTGCGAGGTCTCGGCGGCCGCCATCTCGTAGGCGTCGCCGGCGCGAAACAGGACGGCTTCGCCAAAGGGCGGGCCGATCAGTTGCAATCCGATTGGCAGTCGCTGGCGGTCATAGCCGCAGGGCAGCACCAGTCCAGGCAATCCGGCCAAATTGACAGAAATTGTGCAGATATCCGACAGATACATCTGTAGCGGGTCGGACAGCTTTTCGCCCAGGCGAAAGGCGGTGGTTGGCGCGGTCGGGGTAGCCAGCAGATCGCAGCGCTCGAAGGCACGTTCATAGTCCTGGCGGATAAGGGTGCGCACTCGCTGCGCCTTGAGGTAATAGGCGTCATAGTAGCCGCTTGAGAGCGCGAAGGTGCCCAGCATAATGCGCCGCTTGACTTCGGCGCCAAAGCCGGTGGCGCGCGAGCGGTTATACAGGTCCAGCAGATTGCCAGCTTCCGCCCGCAGGCCATACTTGATGCCATCGTAGCGGGCAAGGTTGGAGCTGGCCTCGGCGGTGGCAATTAAGTAGTAGGTGGCGACTGCATATTCGGTGTGGGGCAGGGAGACCTCGACGATTTCCGCCCCCAACCCTTCCATCTGATGCAGTGCCGCGCGTACCGCCTGCTCGACCTCAGGTTGCATCCCGGCGACGAAGAACTCCTTGGGCACACCTACCCGCAGTCCACCCATCTCGCCGCTGAGCGCCCGTTCGTAATCGGGCACGTCGCGGGCAGAGCAAGTGGAATCCAGCGGATCGGCGCCAGCCAGGGCACGTAGCATGATGGCGGCGTCGCGCACAGTCTTGGTAAACGGGCCCACCTGGTCCAGCGAGCTGGCATAGGCGATTACCCCGTAGCGGCTGACCCGGCCGTAGGTCGGTTTGATACCCACCACGCCGCAAAACGAGGCGGGTTGGCGGATGGAGCCACCGGTGTCGGTTCCCAACGCGCCCAGGCATTGATGGGCTGCCACAGCCGCCGCCGAACCGCCCGAGGAACCGCCGGCGACCCGCTCGATGTCGTGCGGATTACGCGTCGGGCCAAAGGCGGAGTTCTCGGTGGAGGAGCCCATCGCGAACTCGTCGAGGTTGGCCTTGCCCACGAACACCGCACCCTGCTCGCGTAGGCGCGCCACCGCGGTCGCGTCGTAGGGCGGAACGAAGTTGGACAGAATCCTGGAGGCGGCGGTGGTGCGAACCCCCGCCACCGCGTAGATATCCTTAATCGCCAGGGGGATGCCGCATAACGGCGGTGGATTGGGCTGATTCAGGCGCTGCTGGGCGGCTTGGGCCTGGGCCAACGCCAGCTCGGGTGTGACGGTTATGAAGCTGTTGAGGCTGGGCTGAGTGGCGGCGATTCGTTCCAGGCAGGCGCGGGTTAACTCTTCAGCCGAAAACTCGCCCGAGCGCAGCGACTGCTGGGCTGCGGTGATCGTTAAGTTACACAGGTTGTCAGCCACGGCAAAATGACTTCTATTCAATTATTCAATAATGTTGGGCACCCGGAACATTTGCTCCTGCTGGGCGGGTGCATTGGCCAGCATTTCCTGCGCGCGGTCAGTATTGCTGGCGTTGTCTTCGCGCAGGCCGCCCAGCATGTCGCCAACCTGGGCGGTAGGCGCGACCGCGCTGGTGTCGAGCTGGTTGAGCTGTTCGACGTAATCCAGGATCTTCTCCAAATCGCTTACCATCGCCTGCGCTTCCTCGGGGCTCAGCTCAAGCCGTGCCAGCCGCGCGATATCGTAAACCCGCTCTAAAGTCATTGCGCTGCGCAAAGCCATTTCAATCCTTTCCCACCTCGCACTCACGCCAAACTTCAATCAGCTTAGCATGAAAAGCCTTAATCAAGCAGGCGAGCGCTCCGCTTGTGCGGTTGCCCAAGAGACTCTAGCCTAGCAGAGCAGAAGATGCGGCAGAGGCGAGCGCATTGAAGCCCAAATCGGGAGCGGCGGCAAGCGCTACGCGCCCGTCAGCCAGAAAGAGGTCCATGACCGGTCGGATAAGGCGTCTGCTGGGGCGGCTGTTTCGCCGCGTCCATTACGATAGCAATCGCGCTCTGGGCCGGCGCGGCGAGGCTCTAGCCGCCCGCCATTTGCGTCGGCACGGCTACCGCGTGCTGGCGCGCAATGTGCGGGCCGGCGGTGTGGAAGTGGACTTGGTGGCCTTGGATGGGCCGACGCTGGTATTTATCGAGGTAAAGGCGCGCCGCACCGAGGCTGCCGGAGCGCCGCAGGAAGCAGTGGATTGGCGCAAACAGCGGCGCC
>DATGLK010000097.1 GCA_035294265.1 Candidatus Binataceae bacterium | reverse complement strand
CCACCGGCAACGGCCCGCTGTCAGTAGCGGTGGCGGACATCAACGGCGACGGGTTGCCCGACCTGATCGTGGCCAACTACAACGACAGTACAGTCTCGGTTCTGCTCAACACCACCACCCCCGGCGCCACGACGTTCAGCTTCGCCGCCGAGCAGAGCTTCAACACCGGCTCCGGTCCTTACTCCGTGCGAGCCGCGGATATCAACGGTGACGGCAAGCCGGACTTGATCGTGGCCAACTATGGCGCAAACACAGTGTCGGTGCTGCTCAACACCACCACCCCGGGCTCCGCCACCCCCAGCTTCGCCACTCAGCAGAGCTTCACCGTAGGGAACATTCCCTTTCTGGTCATTGCGGCCGACCTTAACGGCGACGGCAAGCCCGATCTGGTCGCCGTGAACGAACTCGATAACACGGTCTCGGTGTTGCTCAACACTACCGCCACGGGCGCCACTACCTCTAGCTTCGCCACTCAGCAAACCTTCAATACCGACAGCGCGCCGACGTCGCTGGCGGCGGCTGATGTCAACGGCGACGGCAAACCCGACCTTATCGTCGCCAATTACTCCGCCGATACAGTCTCGGTGCTGCTCAATACCACCGTTCCAGGTGCCACTACCGTAAGCTTCGCCAGCCAACGCGAGTTTGCCACAGGTAGCGGCCCATTTTCGGTAACGGCGACGGATGTCAACGGCGACGGCAAGCCCGACCTGGTTGTCGGCAATCAACTTGGCAACACGGTCTCGGTCTTGCTGGACGCCACCGCCCCCGGCGCCACTATCGCTAGCTTCACCAACGAGCAGTCCTACACCGTGGAAACGCTTCCGTATGCGGTGGCAGCGGCGGATCTCAACGGCGACGGCAAGCCGGACCTGATCGTCACGAATCAAAACGCCAACACGGTTTCGGTACTGCTCAACACCACGCCGACACCGACTACCTCGCTCGATGCGGCCAGCTTTGCCAGCGCGCAAGGCTTCACCTCCGGGAACGCGCCCAAAGAGGTGACGGCCGCGGATGTCAACGGGGACGGCCTGCCCGACCTGATCGTCGCCAATGAGGGCGCCAACACGATTTCGGTGCTGCTCAACGCCACCGCGCCTGGCGCCACTGTCCCCAGTTTTGCCACCCAGCAAAGCTTCGATGTGGGGGACGAACCGATCGCGGTGACCGCGGCGGATCTCAACGGCGATGGCAAGCCGGATTTAACCGTCACCAACAGTTTAGACTCAACCGTCTCGGTACTGCTCAACACCACCGCGCCTGGCGCTACCACCCCCAGCTTTGCCTCTCAGCAGACCTTTACCACTGGACACGCGCCGGCTGCAGTCGTAACGGCGGATGTCAACGGAGATGGCCGGCCCGACCTGATCGTGGCGAACGAAGATGATTCCACGGTGTCGGTGCTGCTCAATACCACTACGCCCGGCGCTACCATCCCAAGCTTTGCTTCCCAGCAAAGCTTCACTACGGGGACCGCTCCGAGCGCGGTAATTGCGGCGGACATCAACGGCGACGGCTTGCCCGACCTGATCACCGCCAACCAGGGCGCTAACACAGTCTCGGTGCTGCTCAATACCACTACGCCTGGAGCCGCCATCCCCAGCTTCGCTGCCCAGCAAGCCTTCACTACGGGGACCGTTCCGATCTCGCTAACGTCGGCGGATTTTAATGGAGATGGCAAACGCGACCTGGCTGTTGTGAACAACAGCGGCAGCGTGTCAGTACTGCTTAATACCACCGCTCCCGGCGCCAGCATCCCCAGCTTCACCACCCAGCAGAGCTTCGCCACGGGCAGCTACGCGCAGTCGGTGGCGGTGGCTGACGTCAACGGCGACGGCAAACCCGATTTGATTGTTGCGAACGCAGGCCCTTACACGGTGTCGGTGCTGCTCAACACCACCGTTCCTGGCGCCACTACTCCCAGCTTCGCGGCTCAGCAGACCTACACGGCTGGAGACAGCCCCGTTTCGGTTACGACAGCGGATGTCAACGGCGACGGCCAGCCCGACCTGATCGTCACTGACAACACCAGCAACGAACTCTCGGTATTGCTCAACGCCCTGTACACGGTCAGTACCTCCGGCACTCCGGCGACGGGAACCATCAGCTACAACGTGCCAACCCCGACCCCATCTCCAACTCCGACGCCCACCGCGACACCAACTGCTTCACCCACGCCGACCCCTTCGCCGACCCCGACCCCTTCGCCATCCTCCACGCCAACTCCAACCCCAACCCCGACGGTGAGTTCGACACCGTCTCAAACCCCGTCGGCAACGCCTACGCTATCGCCCACCACCACGCCGTCACCTACGGCGACCCCGGCTCCGACACAGGCCCCCATCACGCCGTCATCGACGCCGACCTCCACTCCCGCCCCGCCCACGCCAACGGCAACGGCAAGCGCGCTGCCGACGCCGCTACCCAACCAGCAGGCGGGCACTATCGTCGCGCCCCCTCTGCCGCAAGTTAACGCCGGGGCCGGGCAGAGCGTCAACGCCGGCTCCTTCAGCTACAGCAATGTCACCCCCAGCGCGCAGCAAATCGGCACCGTAGTAATCGCGGCCAGCGATCCCGCAGCGCTGGCGTCGCTGACGGTTACCGCCGGCTCAGTCGGGCGGAGCGCCAGCATCTCGCCAGTCGCGACCAGCAACGCGCTGGCGTTCAATCCGCCGATCGTCGTCAGCCCCGGCACTACGGTCTCTTTTACCGTCACGGCACAAACCGCAAGCGGCGCCGCGGCGCTGGCCAGCCGAGTGGTTTATGCATCAATGGTTGAGTTGGGCGGCGACCGCTTCGGCCCGGGTGGTCCGCTGGCGCCTTTGGGCGCTGGCTTGCTGATGCTGGGGCTGATGCTGACACCGCTGAGGCGTCGGACCCGGCGGCGCGCCGCGCTGATCGCATTGGGCGGCCTGATGTTGGCGGTCGCCCTGGCCGGCTGCGGCAGCAGCAACTCGCATCGCTTCGGTTACTCGGCCACGGTTTCCGGTATGGGGAGCTTGAGCAACGTGGTGCCCCTGTCGGTTGTGTTGGTAAACAGCACCGGCGGGACCTCGCTCCAGCAGTTGACCGGGATCGGTTTTAAATGATCCGGCACAGCTCCATCTCCGCGCACCGGTGCGATGCTGGCCGCCGCCAAGTTGCTCATGCAGCCTTGTAGCGGCATATCGCTTTCACTTATTGACAGCCTGTCCGGCATTTTGTGTGTCGCAGAGGCATTCCCTTCTCAGAGCTGCGTTCATTTCGCGGCAAATGAGCTATGATGCGAGCGGCTTAAATACGGGCCGCTGGGATCCGAGGGAGCGCGCGCATAGGCGACAACCCACGCCCCCGGGGAGAATGGCAATGGCACCGAAGCGTACGAAGTGGTTAGTGCTGGGCGCCGTCGCTTTCGTGCAGGTCTTCATGTTTGGTCCTACTGTCTCGACCATCGGCGTTTTGATCCCGCCGCTGTTGCGCGAATTTCACTGGACCCATGCCCAAGTCTCCCGGCTGGTTACCGCCTACGAACTGTCTTTGGGTTGTACCTCCCTGTTCGCTGGTTGGCTGGTCGATCGGATGGACGCACGGTGGGTGATGGGCTCGGGATGCCTGGTCGCGGGCACGGGCTGTTTTTTGGCGAGCCGGGCCCACGATTTGGCGTTTCTCATCGGCTGTTACGCGCTAATCGGATGCGGCATCGGGCTAGCCTCGTTTATCACCGCAGTCGTGGTCGCAATCCGATGGTTTCCCGGCCGCCGCGCGTTGGCCGCTTCCTTGGCATCCTTCGGCCTGGGGCTGGGAATGTTCGTCGCACCGCGGATGGTCACCGAAATCGTCGCGCTGGCCAGTTGGCGCTGGGGCTTGATGACCATCGGCACACCGATGCTTGCGCTGGCCGCGCCGGTCAGTTTCCTATTGGTGCGGGGCAACCCCAACACTGCTTCACTTGCTTCCGGGCAGGAAATGGCGGGATTGGAAGTTGGCAAAGCGCTCGCCACCTCCGCCTTCTGGATGCTGTTCGGCCTCACTTTGATCTCCGAAATGGGCGATGGCGCAGTGTTTTTTCATCTGGTCGCTTTTCTGGTCGGCAATGGCTACTCGGCCACCACCGCCGCGACTTTCTTTGGCGGGCAAGCACTGTTGTTACCGATTTGCGGGGTTGTCTGGGGCGCGCTGGCCGACCGCTTTGGGACCCGACCGATCCTGGCTGTGTGCTTCGCGTTCCTGGGCGCCAGCGTGCTGACCTTGCTGAGCGCCAGTCACGCCCAGGCCGGCGTACTGCCAGTGGCCGGTTGGATGGTGCTGTGGGGGATAGGAATGGCGCACAACGGCGTCATTTCCGCGCTCATCGCCGAAGCCTTGGGAGTGCGCCGTTACGGCACGCTATCGGCCTTGATTCGCAGCATGGTGTCGGTGGGACAGGCGGTCGGACCCCTGATCGCAGGCGCTATCTTCGATGCCACCGGCAGTTATGCTCTAGGCTTCAAGCTGGCTGCGAGCGCATTCTTCTTAAGCGGTGTGATGGCAGTTCTAGTGGTGCCCGCCAAAGGTCGCGACGCCATCCCAAAGCCCGCGATCGCAATTGCTGCTACCTCATAGAGCCTGGCGGGCTACAACAAGGCGCAGCTTTACTTGGGCAGCAAGCGCTCCAGCACCTTCTGGTCCAGCCAGGCGCCGTCGTTCTGCGGACAGGCAAGCATCCGAAAGCCGGCACGCTCCAGCGGAGTCAAGGCCTGATGGCAATGGGGACAAATCGCCACTCCCTGACTGGCGGCTTCCGAAGCAGCCTGCTGCAGCTCCTGGCGCTTTTGGCGAATTTTTTCCAACAGCTCGTTGTCGCGCTGGGCCGCCCACTGGTCCTCGCGCGCCTTCTCTAGATCGCGCAATTTGTTCCCTAGCCGATCCTTTTCTTCAATCACCACCGCGTTAACTCCCGCGCCGTTGGGCGCTCATTTCACAACAAATCCTTGATCAGCTTGCCGCTGCGCGCATCCTCGACCTTGGCCTGGAAGTCCGCACCCAGCTCTACCCCCATCTGCTGCGCCCGCTTCTGGGCCCACAGGCCTACGTTGCGCGCATCCTTGTAGAACTCGGGACCGGTGGGTTTGGCGGGATCGAACCGATTCAACCGGGCCGCCTCGCTTTCCACTACCGCGAATGACGACATCAGACGGCGAGTACGCCGACCGCATTGAGGACAGGAAGGCGGCGATACGCGCTTGGTGCGCACCAGCTTACTGCCTGACCAGCCGCACCGGCGACAGCCGTATTCATAGATCGGCATTGACGTAAGATGGGCCAACCTGGGTAATTCGGCATTAGCCCGATGGCTTTCGGATTACAGCTCGGGCAAGGCACGATCAGCCAGCGGGTTACCCAGCGCCAGCAACAATCCCACCCCAAGCACCGCCACACCGCACCCCCCCCACCACCCCGAGGCCCACACCACCCCCAGGCCGATCATTACCACGCCCCAAACCGGTAATGCCAACGAAATGAGCATCCGCAACGCAAAGGAAGCTAGTAGCTGAGCTCGATATACTGCCATAAAGAATTGCCTGTACTTTTACCAATCAGCGACCGGTCAAGCTATCTTTATTTACCAGCTCGGCCGTTTTCAAACGAACTCTGATCGATTTTCAACAGCTCTAGTTGGCGATGTTCTTCGGTGACCGGCGAACTTAGCAGGACCGGCCAATGCTGCGCGCGCGGGCCCATCCCAGCTAAAGTGTCACTCCACAGCAGGATGTAGCGGGAATCGTGCACCCCACTGGTGGCGGCAAGCTGGCTTAAAGCGAGCAGCGGCCGGCCATAGTAAAACGAGATCTCATAATCCGGAGCGGTCTGTGAATAAACCCGCCGGCCGGCGGTAATCGCTTCCATCCGGGTGGTGAAAGTCTTGAAGCTGCGCTGCTCGGCCAGCCCTGGGCGCAATACTCCAATCCATAAACTGACCCCCACTATGCTGGCCAAAGCCAGCGCCGCCGCGCCCGCGCGAGGCGCGCCCTTGGCTCGCGCCACCAAAGCCGCCAAAGCTGCGGCGGCCATCCCGGCAACGCACATCAATTCGCGGCTGTCGCGCAAATTGGCGATAAACATCCCGAGGTAGCCGCTGTCGCTTGATTGCAGACGGCTGCTTACCGATGCCGCCAGTGCGGGCGAAGTAGCGATCGCGATCGCGGCACCCGCCACGCCTAGCATCCCGAGCGACGCCAGGGTAGTGCCCCAATCGCGCCAGCGCAGGGTGCCACGGAGATCCGGATCGGCTTTGCTGCCGAGGAGGTAGCCCAGCGCGATCGCCAGGGGTGGAAAGGCAGGCAAGATATAGTCGTCGCGTTTGACCGCGGCCAGTGAGAACAGGCCAAGCACGGCAAGCGTGAAGCTTAGATGATAAAGCAGCGGACGAGGCGCCTTGCGCAGCGGGGTCGTGGCCTTGGCCAGCGCGGGCAGATATAGGCACAAGGGCAACGATGCACCCAAGAAGCGCATCAGGATGTAATAAACCGGGCGCGCGGATTCGCCCGTGCCGCCCAAGCTGCCGGGCAGAAAATGGCCCAGGTTTTCCTGCCCCATCTGCACCGCAATCAGGCCGCCCCGGGTCGCCCAAAAGGCCGGCACGTACCAAAGCGCCGCGATCGCGAGAGCGCTGGCCAGGGTCAGCCAGGGCCAGCGCCGTTTCAGCAGGCGCAGCGGATTGCTACCCTGCGATAGCATGTAGATCGCGACGGCCAAGGCACACAACACGATCGCCAGCGGCCCCTTGGTCAGCACCGCCAACCCCAGAATTACACCGGTGCAGAGCGCCCTGCCGTCACCACCCTCGCCCTCGACTTCGCGAAACATCAGACAGTAGGCGGCAAACATCAGCAAGGTAAACAGCATGTCTGTGCGTGCATAGGCGCCGTGCGCGCTGAACCCATAGCAAGCGAGCAGCGCAAGCCAGGCCAGCCAACCTGCCGGCGCGCCGAAAAATGCCGCAGCCTGCGCCATCACCAACGCGGCCAGGGCGGCGGCAGCCAAGATCGACACCGCACGCGCGCCGGTTTCATCCAGCGGCGCATGAATGACCTTCAGCAATCCCGCCGACAACCAGTAGTACAGCGGCGGCTTGCGGGTCGCCTCTCCGTAGATATCGCGCGGGAGCAGCCAATGGCCGGTGCGCATGATATCCAGGGTAACCGCGGCCGGCCGCGACTCCTCGTCCTTTTCAAACGGGGCCGAAGCGCCCTGGCTTAAGAAGACAAACGCCAGCAGCGCGGCCAGCGCCACGGTCAGAAACGGCGATCGCGTCATTGAGTAACGTGCGCGAGGCAAAGCGCGGCGCGTCTAGAGGTAGCCCAAATCGCGCAGCCGGCGTTCGATGATCTCACGTTCTTCGTCGCTGTAGTTGTCGGCGGGCTCTTCACTCAGGGGGTGAGCGGCCGCGTATTCGCCGGCTTCCAGATGCTGCAAGGGATGGTCGCGCAGAAATTCACTGCTGAACAGTCCCGCCGGCACCTGTCCCTCCATCTCGGCCGGAATTGGCAAGCCTTGGCAATGGAGCACGATCGGCGCCAAGTCACGCAGCGAGGCACCCTCCACCCGAGCACCGCAAGCGAAGGGGCCACCCGCGGCCATGATCAGGCCGTTGGGGCGGTGGCTGCCGCCGCGCGTCGCCATCTCGTGAGTGGCGAATTCATCCGGCGCCAAGCGGCGTAGAGCCAAACCGCTGGAGTCTTCCAGGCTGCGCCCGCTCAAATAGCTGTAGCCGTGGTCCAGGTTCCAGTCGATCAGCAGATCGGGTGCCCGCTCCACCTGCTCGCCGCGATAAATCTCCTCGCGCCGATAGACCCGGCGCACCAGCGGCTGGCCGCTGTCGGGATCGCGCCATTCGCGCAAGCCCTGACTGACCCGCTCGCACATCGCGTCGTATTGGTCGGGGCTGACCACGCCCGCTTCCTCGCGCCCTCGCAAATTGATCCAGATCGCCGGGAAATAGGGTGACTCGTCCGAATAGGCCAGGGTGTGGCGCCAATCGATCCCGCCGAAGCGAATCTTCGACTCGATCTTGTTACCCAGCTTCATCGAGCGCAAAAGCGGTGTGCGCAACCGCTCGGGCGTGTAATGCAGCCCGATGTCCTTGAGCTTGGCCATCGTCAGCCGCCCCTGCAGTCGCATCCAGCCGCCCACCGAGCCTTTGTTCCCGGTGACGAATTCCAACAGCCCTTCCTGCTGCAGAAAACGATTGAGGAAGACGGTCTTGGTGCTAGCGCCGCCAAAGCCGTGATCGGAGAAAATCAGCACTGCCGCTTCGGGGTCGTTCTGCCACAAGCGGCCAAACGCCGCGTCGATCGCGCTGTAAACCCGCGGCAGCCCTTCGCGCAAAACCTGGGGGTAATCGGGCCGATAATGGGGCGAGTTGGGATCGTAAAAGCGCCAGTAACGATGGCCGGCGAAGTCGCTTTCAATCAGCATGAAGGCGAAGCAGTCCCACCGTTCGCGTTCCTGAGTGTAGAGCGCCGCCGCCAGCTTGCGCTCGATGGTGGCGACGATCGCCTCCAGCCCTTCCTCGGGTGCTTCCAGAGCACGCAGCATGTCCACCGAGGGGGTGATGATGTAATCGCCCACCTTGGCCCGCAGCTCGTCATAGAACTCAGGCGGGTAGAAGCAGGTGCGGTCGGCACGCGCCCCGATCCCGGGAGCGTCGAAACCGCTGATCATCACGCCGCTTATCGGCTCGGGCGGATAAGTCACGGGAAAGCCGATCACAGCCACCCGCCGCCCGCCCTCGCTCAGCATCCGCCACAGCGTGCGGCTGCGCCGCGAGCGGGCATTGACGAAACGCACCCCATAGCGGCCGGGAATGCGTTCGAAAAAGTCGAACACCCCGTGACCGCCGGGGTTCTTACCGGTCATGAAGGTGGTGAAGGCCGGAAAGGTCATCGGCGGGAAGGTCGAAGCCAGTTCGCCGCTGGCGCCGACCTCGATCACGCGCGCCAAATTGGGAAGCAGGCCGCGCGCGATCAGCGGCCGCACGATCTCCAACGTGCCCCCGTCGATGCCGAAAATGAATAACCTGTGCATGCCGCCGCTCGCCGACTCTCCCGTCACACTGGACTGAATCCAAATTTTAGACGTTATCGCACTGTGTTACGACCCCTGCGCCGGGTCAAGTGGCCGTAGCGCCAGCCGCCGGCGTCTTGCGCGCTCGCGCGCGGCCTGAAACAGTCTTGAGCGATGAAGTCGCTAGCCATTATTGGACTGGATTGTGCCGCTCCGGCCTTGGTTTTTGACCGCTTCGCAGCGGATTTGCCCAACTTGCGCGCGCTGATGGCGGGCGGCAGTTGGGGCCCCTTGCGCAGCAGCGACCCGCCGATCACCGTGCCCGCCTGGTCGTGCATGACCGCCAGTCGCGACGCCGGCCAGTTGGGCTTCTACGGCTTCCGCAACCGGCGCGACTACAGCTACGACGCCTATCAAATCGCCGACTCCAAGGCGGTCCACGTGCCCCGTCTGTGGGAGATCCTCTCGCAGGCCGGCCACGACGTGATCGTCCACGGCGTGCCTCAGACCTATCCGGTCACCCCGGTGCGCGGCGCGATGGTGAGCTGCTTCCTGACCCCCTCGACCAAGAGCCAATACACCTATCCCGCCGACCTCAAGGCGGTAGTCGAGCAGGTCGCCGGCGGCTACGTCCTGGACGTGGAGGACTTCCGCACCGACGACAAGCAGGCCCTGCTGGGCCGCATCTATGGCAAGACCCGCAAGCACTTTGCCGTCGCCCGCCATCTGGTAAGCCATCAGCCCTGGCAGTTCTTCATGATGGTCGAGATGGGCGTGGACCGCATCCATCATGCCTTCTGGCGCTTCATGGATCCGGCCAACCGCAACTACCAGGCCGGCCATCCGATGGAGCAGGCGATTCGCGAATATTATCGCTTTGTCGATCGGGAGGTCGGCGAGCTGATCAGCTTGCTGCCCTCCGATTGCGCCGTGATGGTGGTCTCCGACCATGGGGCCAAATCGATGGACGGCGGGGTGTGCGTCAACGAATGGCTGATCGAAAAGGGCTACCTGCGGCTGAAGCAGACGCCCACCAAGCCCACCCCCATAGGCCAGGCCCAAATCGATTGGGCCAACACCAAGGCCTGGGGTGATGGCGGTTACTATGCGCGCATCTTTCTCAATGTCCAGGGACGCGAGCCGCAGGGGGTGATACCCGCCGCCGCCTACCAGGAGGAGCGAATCAAACTGGCGCGCGAGCTGGAAGCGATTTGCGACGCCCAGGGACAGCCGTTGGGCACGCGGGCCTTGATGCCCGAGGAGATCTATCGCGAGGTGGGCGGCGTCGCTCCCGACCTTCTGGTCTATTTCGGCGATCTTAAATGGCGCTCGGTGGGCAGCGTGGGCCTGAACACCATCCTGACCTACGACAACGACACCGGCCCCGACGATGCCAATCACGACTACGAGGGTATCTTCATCCTCAATGAACGCGGCTCTCGTCCCGCTAGTCAGCGCGGCCGGATCGAAGGCCGCCGCCTGTACGACGTCGCCCCCACCGCGCTGCGCCTGCTCGATCTGGCGCCAACTCCGGGGATGATCGGCCAATCCTGGCTCTGACGGCCGCCTGTGCAGCGGCGTCGCGAAGACCCAATCGCAATCAAGTATGACTTTCCATCTTCCCGTGTAGCGTCGCCCGCCGATCGCGCCGCCCCGGAATAATCCGTTCTTTCAGCGCGGCATCGGCGGATCATCGAGCCGGGCCTGCGATGGAGAAAAGCTCGATCTGAACGCCAATCATTACGGCGTGTGGGATGTAGCAAGCTCACGATGGAAGTTTGTATGGAAGGCCGCGCGAATGTAGTCCTTGCCGCCCAGCTGGATTACCTCGACCCCGCGCATCCGCAAAAGATTGGGATTCTTAACGCTTATTAATTTATCCGCGTAGATGTCTTCCCGCGTGTGTGTGAACGGGAACCAAAATACCCGCAGTCCACCTATATCGTGTACGATGGTCTGGTGCCGGTGCAGGAGCAATACACCGAGGTGACGAGCGACTGCGCCACCTACTCGTATCCCTACACGGTCGAGGAAAACCTTCTTACCATGCCTGGGAGTGGAGAGGTGCTGGCGCTGACCGACTCAAACGGCGCCAACATGGTGCCGCTGCATGATGCCTTGGGCTCGACCCTGTGGATGGTCAACGCCAGCGGGCAGATGCAGACCACCTTCGCCTACTCATCCTTCGGGATGCCTAGCCAGTCGGGAACCGCGTATTACTATCCCTGGCTGTTCGCGGGGATGGAGTGGAGCGATATCGGGAACGTGTCGCAGCAGTATTACGCCGGGGCGCGGTATTACTCGCCGGGGCTGCGGCGGTTCATCTCGCCCGATCCGATGGGGTTTGCCGGCAGCGGGAGCAACCTCTTTGCTTACGCGGGTAACGACCCGGTCAATAAGACCGACTCGACGGGGCTGTACCTTGGAGATAATGGAGAGTTAACATACGGCGGCGGCGG
>DATGLK010000096.1 GCA_035294265.1 Candidatus Binataceae bacterium | reverse complement strand
GTGCGGCTCGATCCCGAGGAATTCACCCTGGGCGAACTCAACCGCTATATCCATTCACTGCGCCGCAAGGGGCTGGAACCTGGCAGCTACGTGGTCGACCGCGATCTAAAGTACGCGATGCCGCTGGCCTGCCTGGTGATGGTGGCGGTGGGGGTAGCGCTGAATCTCGATCCGTTGCCTCGCCGCAGCACCCTGGGGCGCAGCTTCGCCTGGGGCCTGAGCATCGCTTTCGGCTACTGGTTAGTGCTGGGCTTTACCTCTTCCTTCGGCCGCTCGGGCCTGATCCCGCCCTGGATGGCAGCCTGGCTACCCAATCTGATTTTCCTGGTGATTGCGGCCTCGCTCTTTCTGCTCGGCGAGGAGCATTGAGCCATCAGGCCAACAGTACCGCCACAATTCCGGTCAGAAAAATGCCGTCGAAAGTGCCCGCGCCGCCGATCGAGGCCACCGGCGCGCCCAAATCGCTGATCTTGCCTAAATTGGCCAGATCGGCGCCGATAAGCGTGCCCAGCACCCCGCTGATAAAGGCTACGGTGCCGGCGTGAGCCGAGCCTACCAGAAGATACGCCACTAGTGCCGCCAGGATCGGCGGAACCAACATCGGCGTAGCGATCCCCACGCCGGGGATCGGCCGAGCGAACCAGTTGACCGCCACAGCCACGATCGCGGTGGCCAGTACAGCCGGCTCCAGCACTTCTATCTGATGGCTGAGCAGGTAGATCGCCACCACCAGCGGAACTACAGCGCCTCCCAGGTTGACCGCCAGCACCGTAGCCGCGTCATCGCGCTCGGGCACCCGATAGCGCACGCCGTAATAGCGAACCACCTGGGGGGGATGGCGATGGGAGGCATGCAGCCGCGCGATGGGAATATTGATCCAACTGCCCATTAGACTGGCCAGCAGAGCCACAAAGGCCAACTCGGGCGGGAGTCCGGCCAAAGTGAAGGCATAGGCAATAACGTGGATTTCGACCAGGATGAACCAAAAGGCCAGGAGTAGGAAGAACAGGAAGCCGTAAATCAGCAGGAAGGGACCGAAAAACATCGCGTCAATATAGTCAGAGCCAGCTCTGGCGACAATCCACCGGGCCACCTTGTCAGGGGGCGCGAGCTGCGCTTAGATGAGCCCGCGATGACAATCGACAAACGACGCGATGAATTGCTGGCACTGTTGGCAGCCAATTCCTATTTCGAACGCGAGCTGACCCTGGCTTCGGGCCGGCGCGCCAATTACTACATCGACGCCAAGCGTACGCTATATTTACCCCAAGGCGCGCTCCTGGCGGGCGATCTAATGCTCGATTTGGTGCTGCCTAGCGGGGTCAGGCAACTGGGTGGTCTGGCCACTGGCGCCCTGCCCATTACCGACGCCATCATATGCGCCGCCGGCCGCCGCGCCGCCGATCTGCGCGGCCTGTTCGTGCGCAAAGAGACCAAGGCTCACGGCTTGCAGCAATTGATCGAGGGCGCCTTCCAGCCCACCGACCCCACCGCGGTGATCGACGACACCATTACAACCGGCGGCTCCAGCTTGAGCGCGGCTCAGGCCCTGCGCCAAGCCGGCGCCACGGTCACCCACGCCTTTGCCTTGGTCGATCGCGGCGAGGGCGCGACAGCTGCCTTTGCCGCCGCCGGCTTGGATTACTCCTTCCTTTTCACGGCCGATGAAATCCGCCGCCGTGCCCGTGCTTGAGCGCGCCACGTGCACCTTAAGCGGCACCACCGAGGTGGCCGGGGTAATCGGCGACCCGATTGCCCATTCGCTCTCTCCTGTGATGCATAACGCGGCGTATGCGGCGCTGGCGATGAACCGGGTTTACGTTCCCTTTCACGTCCCCGCCGCCGGCCTCAAGGCCGCCCTACGGGGGGTGGTAGGACTGGGTATCCTTGGGGTCAATATCACGGTCCCCCACAAGGAACGCGCCGCCCGCCAACTGTCGGAGTTGAGTGACGAAGCGCGCCTGCTGGGCGTGGTCAACTGTATCGTCAATCGCGCCGGACGATTGGTGGGCGACAACACCGACGCTCGCGGGTTACAACTCGATCTGCAACGCCTTGGAACCCGCCTCAGAGGGCGTCAGGTGGTTCTGATCGGTGCGGGCGGCGGCGCCGCCTCGGCGCTGCTGGCCTTGCAACGCGCAGGCGTGGAACGGGTTTATCTGGCCAATCGTACCCGTGCCCGCGCAGTGCGCCTGGGCCGCCGTTTTCCCAGCCTTGATTTGGAGATTGTCGGGCTGGCCGACCTGGCCAATCCCAGCTTGATCGCGTCGGCCGCGGCCGTCATCAACGCCACCTCGATAGGCCTTCAGGGCGAGCCTTTTCCGGAACTGGCCTACGATGCGGCGTCCGATGATTGTCTGTTCTATGACCTGATTTACCGCCGTGAGACCACCTCGTTCCTAAAACCCGCCCGCGCCCGCGGCCTTGCCACTGCCGACGGAATCGGGATGCTGCTGGGTCAGGGAGTAATTGCTTTCGAATTGATAAACGGGGTGGCGGCGCCGGAGCCGGCAATGCGCGAGGCGTTGTGGTCGGCGGTGGGCCGAACTTTGTGAAAATCCTGCGCTCGGCCACACCCGCGGTTTATATGGCCGGCCGCTCGCGCTATTGTTGAAGCCGAGCATGACGGCCCAACCAGCCATTCGTGGCCCGGAAAGTCACTTGCCATGCGATCGTTACGCCATCTCGAATTGTCAACTATCGGCTGCGGCCTGGGACTGACAATCCTGACCCTCTTTGGAGGGGTGGCCGGATGGAGCGCCACCACTGCGCCGGAGCCGGCCGGGTTAGCGCGACTTTTGAATCGAATTCAGACCCACTATCAGTCAACCCATACTTTAAGCGCCGATTTCGCCGAAGAGATCGCCGGTATCAGCGGCAACCGCGCGCTACGCAGCGGCCACGTGGATTATCAGAAACCTGGGCGCTTTCGCTGGGAGTTCAACCCGCCCCATCGCGAGACCATTGTCTCCGACGGCCATCAGGTCTATGACTACCAGCCCGACTTGCAACAGGTCTTGGAGATGCCGCTGGCACGGGCTTTTCAATCCGCAGCCCCAGTCGCCTTTCTGCTCGGCTTTGGCAACTTGCAGCGCGATTTCAACGCCACCATGATGCCTCCCATCGAAGACCAGAGCGGTCGCCTGCTTCAGGTGGCACTGGTGCCCAAAGGGGGTGGCCAACGGCTGGTGCTGGGAGTGGGTCCGAACAGCTACGACTTACGCACCGTGACCCTGACCGACGGCTTGGGCAACAAGACTTCCCTGGTCTTCACCAACGTGCACCGCAACCGGCCGCTGGCGGCCTCGCTATTCCAATTCACAGTCCCGCCCGGTACCGACATAATCGCGGCTCCCGCGGCCGGCGCGACACCCCGCTGAGGAGGCGATTGCACCACCTGGGGGCCAAGAGTAGAGATACTTGCCTTGATAGGTGGACAGATTCGATTGTTGCGCGAGCGCGGCACTCCACCAGCGCTTGTGGATGACCGGCGAGCGCCGGGGTCCATGCGGAGTGCTAAAGTACCTCGCACGCAAGATCGCCAACCGCGGCGCCAAGGGTGCAAAATTCTAGCGATGTTTTGAGGTTATGGAAAAAGTCCATCTGGTCAGCCTGGGCTGTCCCAAAAATCTGGTCGACAGCGAGTTGATGCTGGGCGCGTTGACCCAGGCCGGCTTCGAGATCAGTCTGGACCCGGCGCAAGCCCAGGTCCTGGTCGTCAACACTTGCGCCTTTATCGAATCGGCCAAGAAAGAATCGATCGATGCGGTGCTGGAGGCCGCCGAACTCAAGCGCCAGAGCGAAGGCCGCCGGCTGGTAGTCGCAGGCTGTTTGTCGCAGCGCTATGGCGAGGAATTGCGCGAATTGCTGCCTGAGGTCGATATCTTCGTCGGGACCGGCAATTTCCTGGAACTGCCTGAGCTGCTGCGCCGCACCCAGGCTCCCGAGCATCAAGCCCTCGCCTACGCCGGCGCCGCTCATCTACTGCCCAGCGCTGCGATGGCGCGGGTGGCGAGCACGCCGTTTTATACTGCTTACGTCAAGGTCTCCGAGGGCTGCGACCATCGTTGTGCTTTTTGCATCATTCCCTCCATTCGGGGACGCCACGAAAGCCGCCCGCCGCGAGAGATTGTCGCCGAGGTGGCGCAGATGGCGGCACGTGGGGTGCGTGAAATCAATCTGATCGCCCAGGATTTGACCGCGTACGGACGCGACCTGCGACCCGCCAGCAGCCTGGCCGCATTGCTGCGCCAATTGGCGACGGTGGATGGTATCCACTGGATTCGCCTGCTCTACTGTTATCCTAACTTTGTAACCGATGAGTTGCTGGAAACCATCGCGGAACTACCCCAGGTGGTAAAATATATCGACATACCGCTTCAGCATGGCGACGATCAGGTTCTGCGCGCGATGCGCCGGGAACGCTCGGCCGATGGCTTGCACAGGCTGCTGGAGCGCGTCCGGCGGCGGATTCCGGAGGTGGTGATACGAACCTCCTTCATCGTCGGCTTTCCGGGCGAGAGCGAGGCGGCATTTTCGCGATTGGTCGACTTTGTGCGCCAGGAACAGTTCGATCGCGTGGGCGTGTTTACCTATTCGCGCGAGGAAAATACCGCGGCTTACGATTTGGGCCCACAGGTAGAGAGCCGGGTGAAGCGCGCCCGGCGCGCGCGCCTGATGACGGTCCAGGCGGAAATCGCGGCGGCACGCAATCAGCGCTACCTGGGGCAGGAAATGGAAATCCTGGTCGAAAGCCAAGCCGAAACTCAGCCCACTCGGCTGCGTGGACGCAGCGCCGGCCAAGCTCCCGATATCGACGGGCTGGTGTTCGCCCGTGGCCGGGCCCAGCCCGGCGAGTTTGTTCGCGTGCGAATCGAGCGCGCGCTCACCTACGACTTGCATGCCGCGGTCATCGAACCGACCCAAACGCCTTCAAGGATGGTCAGTCATGCCTAAGACTTCCACGAGCCGGAAAAAGTTTCTTGCCAAGGTCCGCCAACGCCTGGAAGAACTCAAGGAGAAGTTGCGCCTGGAGATGGACTCGGCCCTGCGCGCCGAGCGGGAAGGAAGCAAGGACGAGGGGATGGACACCTACGACCTGGCCTCCGAGGAGCGCGACCGTGAGATCAACTTTATTCTAACCGATCGCGAGCGCAACAAATTCACCGCCATCGAGGATGCTTTGGAGCGCTTGAGCGAGGGCAGTTACGGGGTGTGCGAAGCCTGTGGTTTGGAAATCGGCGAGGAGCGTTTGGAGGCGCTACCCTTTACCCGCCTGTGCCGCGACTGTCAGCAGGATCAGGAGCGCGAGGCCCGTACTCAGCGCCGGATGGAAGAAGACCGGACCACCTATCGCAAACTGGGCTCCTCGGAAAACGAAGAAGAAAATAACTGAGCTTGCATGCGCCCACCCGCGCCGGGCTGGGAACAGAGCGCTTTACCTATCCCAGCGTAAGCGTCATTGTAAATGGATTGAGGCGCCAATTGGCATATGAATCCGTGGCACACGAGCTGCCTGTCATTCCCCAGGAACTGAATCTGCAAACTCCGGCCCTGGCTGGCGTCAAAGCTGTGCTGGCGCTGGCCAGTGCCACTGGCGGCTGCGGCAGGAGCACCTTGGCCGCCAACTTGGCGATCGCGTTGGTCTTGAAGAAGTGCAAGGTGGGCGTCATCGACGCCAACTTCAGTGCGCCCGCGCTGCCCACCATCCTGGGTGTCAACCGTATCGTCAGCAGCTTCGTCCCAGGCACGCTGGAACCCACCAGTGCTCCGCTGGGCATTCGCGTGATCGCGGCTGACCCCGATTTTGATCCTCATCCGCTGGACCTGCACGAGGAGGCCACGAGCGCCCTCAATGGCTCTGATGCAGGCATCACACCCCTTTCCATCGAGCGGATCGCAACGCAAGCTCGCTTGGGAGCCCTCGATCTGCTGGTCGTCGATTTGCCGGTGGGAGTGGCGCCGGTGATCGAGTTGGCCCGCTACATTCCCCAGGCGCGTGTGCTGTGGCTAATGACCAATTCGCGCTTGTCCACCAATGCCACTCGCCGCGCCTTGCGGCTCGCGCGCGCCAGCGGCATCGCAAGTCTCGGCCTGTTGGAAAATCTTCAGGGTTTTTATTGCGGCGGATGCCACACCGTGCGCCCACTCCTGCCTAACGCCGACGGTGCGACCTTGAGCCGCGAGTTCGGCCTGCCTAGCTTCGGTCACTTGCCCTTCGATAGCCGGTTGGCGGAATGCGCCGACAGTGGACGCCCGTTCATCCGGGAATATCCCGACCTGCCGCTGGCCAAGCTGCTGGTCGAATTGGCCGCTAATCTGATGGCGGCCTTGACCCCCGCCGCTATCGCTAAAGCCGCGCCCACCTAAAAGCCCGCCGCTCACCGACCGCGAGCCCAGGCTCATGCGCGCCAACCCGCCGATCGGGCTTGGTCAGTGGCCGCGCGGACGAAAGAAGAGAAACGAACCGGCGACCAAAAAGACCAGGACCCCCAGGACTACTAAGCCGTCGGGACTAAACAACGCATCGGTCGGCATGACTGCCTCCCGCAACCCCCAGGTTGCGCCATTACATTAGGCCAAGCGTGTAGTACCTCAAGACGGTTCTAATGCTAGAGCGTTGTTCCGGCAAAGTGCAAGCACGACAAAAAAGGTTTGAGGCAGCGCGACCTGCAAACCATCGGCGTTTTAGGCCGAACCGCGAATTGTCTCCCACGCCCCGGCGCCGACTTCGGTCGTTCGCGCTCCGTGCTCCCTCGGATGGCTGAAAAATATCCGTAAGCGGTATCGGCGGGTTCAACCATCGCTAGGGATGGATGGGCCTCGAGGTCATCGATTACGGCCGGCAGCTCATCAACAAAACAGGGCGTGACGGCCTCGATGTCGGTGGACTTCGGTCTCTGTTACGTGAACCGACCAGAGCAAGTTTAAGGAAGTTTTGCCTCGTTGTTAGAGCACTTAGAAACCTTAGCTTCCTTAGCTCCTTTCCTTGAAAAGGCTCCCCCCTGAGCGTAGGCACCATCTCTTCAAATTATTTTCGCCAGTCCTGCGGGTAGATCGCACTGGCGGAGGGTCTTTGGCGGTCGCGAGCCTTGTGGCCCGCGCAGCCTCGCGTCGCGAGGCTGCGCCGTAAGATTAAAATCAGCCGTGCAGGTCGCTTAGCACCTGAGCCGCGTGCTCGCGCGGATTGACCCCGGGATAGGCTCGCTCGATCTTGCCCTGCTCGTCGATCAAGTAGCTTATCCGGCTGGCGCGACTGGCATTGGGCCCCTCGCACGCGCCGTAGGCAACCGAAATCGACCGGTCGGTATCGCACAGCAGGCGAAAGGGAAACGAGAACTTCTTAACGAAGGCCGCGTTGTCCGCCACCGAATCCACGCTAACTCCCAAAATCTGGACCCCGTGGCTTTGATAATGATCGAAATTGTCGCGCAGCGAGCAACCCTCAGCGGTGCAACCCGGGGTGTCGGCTTTGGGATAGAACCACAACAACACTTTGCTGCCGCGCAAGCTGTTCAAGCTGAGGGGCTTACCCTCATCGGTGGTCGCGGTGAAATCTGGGGCAATGTCACCAACTTTAAGCATTGAAAGACTCCTTGGGCGGGAGCATCGAAAAGCCGGCGCTGCGTGTCTAGTCGCGCCCAGCGACCGCCCGCTCCTGTGCGCAAGCTTACAACACACCCAGCCCCGCTGCGAAGAGCACCGCCCTCCCCCCCGGATGGAAACGGCCCGCGGCGCTCTGGTAAGTTGAGCCGCGATGGACGGGCAATTGGAATTTTCCCTGCAGCCGCCCCGCGCGCCCGCGCTGACGGTCAGTCAGCTCGTGCGCCGGGCCCGCGACACCTTGGAGAGCGGGCTTGAGGAGTGCTGGGTGATGGGTGAAATATCCAACTGCCGGCTGGCCCCCTCCGGTCACCTTTATCTCACCCTCAAGGATAGCCACAGCGCGCTGGCGGTGGTGATGTTCCGCACCGCCGCGGCACGGCTGCGGCTCAAGGTAGCCGACGGGATGCAGGTGCTGGTGCGGGGTCGGATTTCGCTCTACGAGCCGCGCGGCGCCCTGCAATTTTATGCCGAAGAAATCGAGCCGCGCGGGCTGGGCAAGTTGCAACTGGCGTTGGAGCAGCTCAAGCAGCGGCTGCTGGCCGAAGGGCTGTTCGACGGCGCGCGCAAACGGCCGTTGCCCTTTCTGCCCCGCACCATCGGGTTGATAACCGCGCTGCGTGGAGCCGCCATACGCGACATGTTGGCGATCATTCTAAGCCGTAATCCCAACGTACGGCTTTTGATTCGGCCGGCCCGCGTGCAGGGAGAAGGGGCCGCTCAAGATATCGCCCAGGCGCTGGAGGATCTCAATCGCGACGGACGCGCCGAAGTGATTATTGTGGGACGTGGCGGCGGCTCCCTGGAAGATTTGTGGGCCTTCAACGAGGAGCCGGTGGTGCGCGCCATCTTCGCCTCCGCCATCCCAGTGATTTCAGCCGTCGGCCATGAGATAGATTATACGCTGGCGGACTTTGTCGCCGATCAGCGCGCGCCTACCCCCACCGCCGCCGCGCAAATGGTCACCGCCGCGAAAGTCGAGCTGCAGCAGCGTCTGCATAGCAGCGGCGAAATGCTGCTGAGTGCGATGCGTGGCGAAGTCGCGCGTCATCGGCGCGAATTGGTCCATCTGGCTCGCCACGTTCGCAATCCTGGTGCGATCGTCCGCCAGCAGCGCCAGCGGCTGGATGAAGCCAATGCCGAGTTGTCGGTGGCGCTGCAGCGTCATCTGCGCGCGCGCCGGCTGGCCCTGGCGGCGATGAGCGAGCGACTTCGCCAACCGCGTCCTGCCCCCGCCCAGATGCGTGAGCGAGTGGCGCGGCTGGCACTGGACCTGGCGCGCGGCTTATCTTCATATTTGCATCGCGAGCGGCTGCGTACCGGCCATCTGGCCGGCAAGCTCTCGCCTCACCAATTGCAGGCGCGCGTGCGCGGCTATCGCCAAAACCTGGAGGTTGTGCGCCAGCGCTTGTTGGAGGCTGGACCGCGCGCAGTAGCCCGCGAGCGCCGCCAGCTAGCGCAGATGGTTGGCCTGCTCAATTCGCTCTCCCCGCTGCGGGTGGTCGAGCGCGGCTACGCCGTGGTCACTGATCCGCGCGATGGTAAGGTCGTCACCGATGCGGCCCGGGTCGAGGCCGGCCAAGAGGTAGAAATTCAGTTGTGGCGCGGGCGCTTGCACGCGCTGGTCCGTCGGCGCGAGCTTTAAGCCCACGGCGCAGGTAAAATCCGATAGCATCGCAGGGAGCGTGCGGCATCATGGCCAATTCCACTCCGCCCAAGGCGGACTCCAACAATCAGAAGTTCGAAGACGGCTTGGCCGACCTGGAAGCGATTGTGGCGCGTATCGATAGCGGCGAGCTCCCGCTGGAGGAGTCGATCCAGGCCTTCGAGCGCGGTGTCGCACTGGTGCGCGCGCTCAACCAGAAGCTCGATGAAGTGGAAAAGAAGATCGAAGTGCTGGTGCGCGACAACCAGGGCCAATTGCGCACCGCTGCCTACCGCGAACCCGCCGGCGAGGATGAGGACGAGGGCGCGTAGGCATCCGCCACGCGCGCTCTGGCATGCGCCAGCGGCTTGATGTCGAATTGGCCCGCCGCGGCTTAGCCTCCAGCCGCCGCAGCGCTCAGCTTCTGATCATGGCGGGATTAGTCCGCGTAAACTCCCGCCCCGCCTCAAAGCCCGACCTCAATGTAACTGAGAATGCTCTGATTGAGGTCCTGAGCGGACGCGACCCGTATGCCAGCCGCGGCGCCCACAAATTGCAAGCAGCCCTCGATCGTTTTCCAATCACGGTGGCCGGTCGCCTGGCGCTGGACGTAGGTGCCTCCACGGGCGGCTTCACCGATCTGCTGCTCAGCCGCGGCGCACGCCAGGTTATCGCCTTGGACGTAGGCTACGGCCAGCTCGCGATGCGTTTGCGCACCGACCCGCGGGTGATCGTCATGGAGCGCTGCAACGTGCGCTTCCTCACCCCGCAAGCGCTACCTTTCGCACCCGAATTGATCACAATCGACGCCAGCTTTATTTCGCTTAGGCTTGTCTTGCCGGCGATCGCGGCTGTGGCCGCATCTCACGCCGACATCGTGCCGCTAATCAAGCCTCAATTCGAGGTCGGCAAGGGGCAAATTGGCAAGGGCGGCGTGGTTCGCGACATCAAATTGCACCAAGCTGCGGTGGAGGCGGTGTTGCAGCACGCGCGGGAGCTGGGCTTTGCCACCTTGGGCACAGTCGCGTCGCCGCTCAAGGGACCTGCGGGCAACCAGGAATATCTGGCTTGGTTGCGCAAACAAACGCCTGAGCGTCGAAGCAGCGAGTGAGCCCGGTGTTTAGCAATGCCGGTCCGCGGGGGGAAGCCACGGCGTGGCTTTTGTGCCCTTTGCATTAGCTTGGCGAAGCACTATGGTAAAAGAAATATGGCCTCTGTGATGGGATCGCTCGCAGGAGTAACCGGGAAGCTCGGGTCTCCACTCTCGTCGGCCGCGACTGCCACAGGTCACTGGCGAGGGTTTGCCGCGGGTATCCTACTGGGAGCGCTGGTAATCACCGCCCAGGCGCGGGCCCAGATTGTCACCCACGTAAGTGCCGACTCCGCTCCATCGTGGACCGCCACCACTGGTGAACCACCCTCGGGGCAACTCCAGGCGCTGCAAGAGCGCGACCTGTTGCCACCGCCAAGCGCCTCGCGCGCGGCACCCGCTGCGCCGCTGCCCGCCCCGACGCGTCACTCCAGCGGCGACTTGATATACATCGTACGCCCGGGAGATACCTTGGGCGCGATAGCCGATAACTTTCATGTTTCGCTGACGGAGCTTATCCGTCACAATCGCGCGTATTCTGATGGCCGCTTGGAGAGCGGCGCCACCCTGCACATCCCCAATCCTTTCAGCGCGCAAGTGGCTGACTTGGAACAAAAGATCGCCGACCTGCAAACGCAGCAGGCGGTATTGCAGACCCAACTTCAAGATGCTCGCCAGCAGCGGCAGGAACTGACCAATCAGTTGCAAGCGCTCTCTGTTCAGCGCCTCAACCTGCAGCGTGAAGTGCAGGTGCTGCCCTGGTGGAGACGAGTGACCGCGGTGGCGCTGGGGGCAACAATCCTGATGCTGGGAATAACCGGCTTGGCACTGCTGGAATGGTTCCGGATGCGGGCTTGGTTCAGCACTTTGGCGCGCGCCAACGAACGCTTGCGCGCGCTGGACGAACGCTATCGCAACCTGGTTGCCAAAGCCGAGCTGCGCTTCCAACAACTTTACGGCCGGCGCCGGCTTAGCGCCGACAACGGCATCAGCCATCCCGAGGAGTTCGAGATTGAGCGGCTTAACCGCGAACTCAAGCAAATTATCAGCGATCAGCTGCAGCAGGTCGGGGTCACAGCCGAGACCGGCCATCGCCGCTCTCGCTTCCGGGAATGGCTAGTGGGCACTCAAGCGCCCGCGGTGATTCGCTCGGGCCGGCGATGAGCGTCGAGTCGCCCCACCCCAATTTTTCCTTGGCCGGGCTCGAAGGCTTGGTGATCGGCCACGGTTGGCATTCGGAGGACCGAACGATGAGATGGGTGATGCTAGGCGCACTCGTGTTGTCCCTAAGTCTGGGTGCAGAGGCTTACGCGGCCGGAACGACCGCGGTAACCGGCAGCCTAATCGATACCTTTTGCTACACCACGATGGGCGCGCATGGCAGCTCTCACGCCGCTTGCGCCCTCAAATGCGTCAAGAACGGCGCTCCGGTCGGGCTGCTTGAAAAAGGCTCCCATAAGCTCTATGTGCTGCTTCCGGCCCGCGATGCTGCCGCCCTGCCCGCTTCGGTCTTCAATCATATGGAACAGCAAGTCACGATCACTGGTAACGTGCTCCACAGCGGAGGGAGCACCTTTCTCACCGTCAAGTCGCTGAAGTGACCCTGGCTACCCTATTGCCGGGTGCGGCCCACCTGCAGAATATCCATCCTCTGGTGGTCCACTATCCCTTGGCTCTGCTCAGCGTGGCGGTCATGCTTTATCTAGCCACCTGGATAGCCGGCCGGCCCCGATGGGCGTGGCTGGCCTTTTGGATGCTAATCCTGGGCACGGTGGGGGCGTGGGTGGCGGCGGCGACTGGGCTTTATGCCGAGGACGGCGTGATGGTGGCGCGCTCGGTTCGCAACCACCTGCTGCTCCACCACGAGCACCTGATGTTGGTCACAGTCGGCTTGGCGACGGTAGGCACACTGTGGGCCGGCCTGGCTCCGCCCTTTCCCGGGCGAACACGCCCTTTTTTTGTCCTCCTGTTGATAGCACTGGTCGCGGTCATGACCGTGGGAGCGGATTATGGTGGGCGCTTGGTTTACGATTACAATGCCGGTGGCGATGCCTGCAGCCAGCCGATCGACTTCACCCGCTGACGCCGTTCGCGCACACTTGCCCCCGAACTTTACCAACTACCGGTACCAGAGCTCACGTGACTAGCTTTCGCTCGATCGTCAACCTGACCGCCGCCCTACTGTTGGCTTGCGTCGCGCTGGAGCTGGGCGGTTGTAGCTGGTTCAAGGCGCAATCGGCTCCAGCCCCAAGCGCCCTCAACCAGCCCACGCCGCAAGCGACCGCTACCCCGCCGCCGGGCCCTGGGGCCAAGCTGAACATCATCTATACCCATCCCGGCGACTATCTTGAGAGCATGACGGTCACCAAATACAGCTCCGCCACTCTGATTCGGACCCGCAAGCAGAGCAACGGTGTGATAAGCGTGGTACGATTCGATGGCGGGGAGCCCAACTGGCAGATCACGGTGGATTTGGGACTGAGCGGGACGATGTTCGGGCGCGACGTTAAGCCCTATGCTCCGAGCGAAATCATTTATGGCGTACTGCCCAAAAATTTCGTCAAGGTGTTGCCTGCCAACGGAGATCCCGAGCCCTTGGAAGCGGGGCGCTACTACGTCTTCGCAGTCAAGCGTGCGCTGGGCGAGCCCAGCTACCAGGCGGTGTACGTCACCGCGGACGGCGCCATTGAAAGCTACGATGCTCAGCCCTTGATAGGCACCAGCTTCGAGCTGTGTTGTTCGGTAGCTCCCGACTTTACCGGCAACGCAACGGACACCGGGGAACCAGCAAACGACCTCGGCCCCTGAAATCGGCGCTTTCTCGGGTCTTCGACGCACCCAAAACTCCTCCCCGAAGAGGAAAAAAGCGCGTGCGCAACCCGGCAATTGCAAACCATAACAGGCGGAGCACGACCGCAATCTGGCTGACCGCCCTAGGCGCGGCAATCAGCCTGCTGGCGCTTGGTCAGGGCCGGGCCCGCGCGCAGAACCAGAGTGTGGCAGCCTGCACTCCGCAATCAATGAATGCCTACCAGCAACTGGCCACTCAGATGCATCGCGGCGGCGATTTCGCCACTGCCGCCCTGGGTAAGGTGGTGGAGCAAAAGGCCAACCCTGTAATAGCGCTCCATAAGACGAACAAATCCACGGTTCCCGGCGCCTACAACTATGCCGATGATCCGTCCTGCGGCCTGGCTCCAGCGCTGGCTGTCTGTCATTCGGATCGCAGGGGAAACGGTCACGGCGTTGCCGCAACCTCGTTCTGTGGCGCGCTGCACACCCGTGCGGTCATCGGCTTCGTGCGCCCGTTGGCCCATCGAATGGCGTTTACGGTCTATCAAAGGGTCGGTTCCGCCAATCCCGCCACCCGCTGGCGCCTGGTTCAAAACAGCCTGCTACCTCATGATGCGGATCTGACGATGGTGGGCGCGGACACCCTGCAAATCGAGTTTGCCCAACATACCGTGCATCAGCTCTGGCACTGGCGGCACGATGCTTTCACCATGGTCAAGAGTTGGCGCACGGTCTGGGTGTGGCACGCAGGACGTTATGTTTCCCGACCACTGAAGGACGACGGCGAATTACCCCGGGCCAATCGGGATTGCGCAATCGGATTGGTGCATCAAATATTGAGTCAAGCCGGCGAACAATGGTTGCGCCAAGCCGCGTCAACCCCGCCGATTTACCTTTACTGCGGCCACCTCGCTGGCGATCGTGACATCCAGGAATTGGGTTTTGCGCTTTGGGACACTCCTAGCGTCGGGGATATGCCTTGGCTGATATTTGATAAGGACAGCCACGGCCAGTGGGTAGCCGAGGACGAGCCTTACGTTCTGGTGGGAGCGTCGGCCTGCTTGGCTCCGGTGCGCAAAGGCTTCATCACCAGCGATCAGGTCTGGGATGACGATCCTGGATGCCACGGGATGGCGCCTTGCTATCGCTTTGAGCACCACCACTGGACCGGGCGTTATTATATCGTCAGCTCGACCCACTTCAGCGCCAAGCCGGATCCTGCCTGCAATCATTGGCGCTGACATTTGCCGCCTCGCGTGCAGCCGATGAGCGAAAACAGCAGACAAGCAACGGGCGCGGCTAGATTTGCAAAAAGATCTCGCGACCGGCTTGCGCGGTGAGCTGACGTACCGAACTAACCCGATCGCTGAACTGAGCCAAGGTGCTCAGCTCACCGCTACCGGTTACGTCAACCAGGATGCCGAAGATCTTGAAATCCAGGTCGGCCTTGCGCTGGTTGAGAGCGGCCAGCCATTGTGGCCCTACCTGGCATTCGCCATCGGTGATAAACACCACATCGGCGCGGCGCAGCTTCTTGCGCTGGATCAGCTCCACTGCGGCATCCAGCGGCTGCTCGAACTGAGTACCGCCGCCGGGGAAATATTCCGCTAGCTCCAGCACCTTGGCCAATTCCGGCT